>PLIO01000217.1 GCA_003140075.1 Acidobacteriaceae bacterium
GACAATCAAACTGCACCGCTGCCGATGCTTTCAAGGGCCTAGGGAGAGGTTGCGATGAGCGGTAAAATAACGATCTTTTATTACGCTCTCTGGATCGCGCATCCGGTTCTCCAAATGGCGATTGCGGTGGCCATGTTTCGCCGGGGACGGCACCGGCAATTCAAATATTTCTTTGCCTACATCGTGGCGCAGATTGTTGCCTTTTGCGTGGTCTTTCCGACGTACCGGTACGATCCCGCGGCTTGTGTGTACCTGAGCTGGCTCAGCCATGCAATCAGCGCGGCTCTGGGTTTCAAGGTGATCCACGAAGCCTTCCTCGATGCCTTCCGGCCATTCCACACGCTGCGAGATCTGGGCACGGTTCTATTCAAGTGGGCGGGACTGGTGATGCTTCTGGTGGCGGGAGTGGTGTCAGTTTCCACAAACTCGTCGGACACGGCTCCCTGGATGGAGGCCATTCTTACCGCCGAGCGTTGCGTGCGCGTGATCCAGGTGGGGATGGTGTTGTTCCTGCTGTTTTTTGCACGTTACCTGGGAGTGAGCCGGAAGCAGTACAGCTTTGGCGTGGCGCTGGGCTTCGGGTGTTTTGCCATGGTCGAACTGTCTCTGGTTGCGTCCTGGGTGGGCGACCACTTGAACAATCTGTCGATGGGGCTGATTAACATGGCCGCCTACAATTGCGCGCTGTTCATCTGGTTGGGTTACACCCTGGCCAAGAGCCCGGCCCGCGAGGCTAGCTCCAGCCTGCTGCGGCCGCAGCGCTGGGAGCAGACCCTGGCGGACATTCATCATCCTGTGCCGGCGAACTCTTTGATCCCGATGTTTGAAGGGATGGTGGACCGGGCGCTTTCGCGGACACAGATGTCGGCAGCGGTGACGCAGGAAAACGGTGTCGTTCCCAAGGCTGCCGGGGCTCACGCTGGAGGGAGCGCGATGAGCGGCCTGGACATTCACCGGATTCCGGGCGGCATTGGGTCAAATAAATAGGCAGCGGCGCCGCGGTATTCGAATCCACTCGACTGGTTTCCTTTTCTTTCCTTTCCTGCGTGACCGCAGGTCAATTCCGGGTTTCGTAAATGCACCCGCGTAAACGTTCGCGCCGGTGTTCCGGTGAGGCAAGAGCCCGTTTTGCTCCCCACAAATTATCCTCTAACTGATTGTTGTACTTCGACTTACGTTGGGAAGAGGAGATGTAACAAGAGCCCGGTCAACAATCGAGCCGAGCCGATGAGGTGTGCCAAGGTAGGGAAACCACACGAAAGTGCTTGACTTGTGACGTATAATTCGACTCCGCGCTCGAGGTCCCATTTTGGGAAAGCCAAGGCGCGGTAGGAGAAGACCATGAAGCAAGCAGTCAGGATATCGATCCTGATGTGTGGACTAGTGGGCACCTATGTTGCAGCCGCCGTTCCGCAGGTTCCCGCCCCGGACGGAGGGCCGATTCTAGTGTGCCCACCTCAACAAAAACTACAAGGGAAATGCGTTGCACTGCCGCCGATGATGAAATAGTAGTTAATCGGAAGACGGCAGTGGCCGCAAGGTCACGAAAGTAACCGGTAGTAACTTGGGCCGAACCCTTGGGCTCGCTATCTTTGGGCTGACGGACTTCATACATAAACCGTCAGCCCCGTTTTTTTGGGGGATCGTTTTCTAACTCTGTTTCTTGACGGTGGATTCCAGGGCACGGCGCAGTTCGCCCGCGTCCTTGATGGGTGGCTGGCAGGAAAACCCGGAACACAGAACCGCGAAGGCTTTGCCGGATTTCAACTCGGGCAAGTTCGGGATGGTGGCTGCCAGCGCCGGAGGAAGATTGCCGGCAACGGCTTGGTTTGCAGTGAGTCGCAGGACGGTCTTGTTGAAGACAAAGGCTGCGGTCGCTGCCGCGACGAGAGCGGCGGCCGCATCATCGGATTGATTCTGGGCAATCACAACGACCTGCACTGGACTTTCCAAGAAATAGACGACTGCGATCCCGTAGGTGGCGGTGAAAATTCCAAACTGCTCGGCTATACCGGCGAAAGTTTCGAGAGTCAGCTCGGCTTTCTCGCGATATTCGGCCTCGCCTGTGTAGTGGTGCAGCCGCAGCAGCGCAATCGCGGCCATGGGATTGCCCGCCGGGGTAGGCGAATCCTGCACTGGCTTGCGGCGAGTGGAGAGCACGCCCAGGCTCTTGCCGCCGGAAGCTGGTTCGGCGTCGAAGAATGCTCCGGAAACTGGATCGAAGAATTTTGCGATCATGGCATCGGCGATGGCCTGCGCGAATTTGAAATAACTGAGGTCGGCCGTCGCTTCGTAGGCGTCGAGGCAAGCCAGCGCGGTTGCGGCGTAGTCGTCGAGAAGACCTGCAACTTCGCGCATTTCGGCTTTGGGATCGGAATAGGCGACGACGTGCAGCAGGCCACGCTGCTGCTTCCAGGCTTCGGCCAGAATGCGATCGAGCGAGCGCAGGGCAAAGTGGCGTGCGTCCGTAAGATTGAGCACCTTCGCGGCTTCCAGGTACGCGCTGACGCACATGCTGTTCCATCCCACATAAACGGTCTTGTCGACGTAAGGCGTGGGCCGCTCGAGCCGCGCGGCGTACATTTTCTTCTTCGCGGAATCGAGCAGCTCTTGCACTCGCTCGGCGCTTAGCTCCATTCGGGTGGCAATCGCCTCGATGGGCAGACGCACCTGGAGAACGTTCTTCGCCGGATTGTGGTGCATCTCTCCGAGTTCGTTGATGTCGTAGTGCTGGGCGGCGATCTGTGCTTCTTCTTCGGTCAGGACGGCGCGCGCTTCGTCGAGCGTCCAGGTGAAGTAGTCGCCATCGTCGTCCATGGAAATGTCGGCATCCTGCGAGGCGTAGAAACCGCCGCGCTCGCGGTCGCTTAACCACTCGTCCATCCAGCGAATAATGTCGCGCGCTACAGCCGCAAAGAATTCCGAGCCCGTGGCCTGATAAGCGTGTACGTAATTCTTCAGCAATTCGGAGTTGTCGTAGCACATCTTCTCGAAGTGCGGGACGACCCAGCCTTCGTCGACCGAGTACCGATGAAAGCCTCCCGCAAGTCGGTCGTAAACGCCGCCGTTTGCCATGTGTTCAAGCGTGGTGACGATTACGTTGCGTAAAGTTCCGTCTCCCGTGCGCGCGTACTGCTCGATCAATAGATCGAGCACCGAGGGATGCGGAAACTTTGGAGCCTGACCGAAGCCGCCATGTTGGGCATCAAACATGCGCAAAGCAGATGTCTGAATCGCGGTGACAATGCTGGCCGAGACTCGCCCGCTGCGCCCGGCAAACGACTCCGCCTGCGCGATCGCGCTTTCCACCATCTTCGCCTGTTCCACGACGTCGCCGTTCTTTTCTTTGTAAGCGTTGGCAATGCTCATGAGCACGCGCTTGAAGCTGGGGCGGCCGTAACCATCGGTGGGCGGGAAATACGTGCCACCGTAGAACGGCTTGCCATCGGGGGTAAGAAAAGCGGTGAGCGGCCATCCGCCCTGTCCGCTGACCGCGCT
>PLIO01000220.1 GCA_003140075.1 Acidobacteriaceae bacterium
ACGGCGCTACTCACCACGTTGAACTACCGTGGCGTCCGCCTCAGCGCGACTTTTCAGAATTGGACTTCCTTCGGCACGCTCGCACTCTTCATCGTCTTCGTCGCGCTCGGCGTCAGCAAAGGATCGCCGCGCAATTTTCCTCCGCTCTTCACTCATGCGCCGCTGGTTTCGTTTCTGCTCGTGGTGCAGATCGTCCCGTATTTCATGACCGGATTCGAATCCGTCAGCAAGGCTGCCGAGGAATCTACCTCCGAATTTCGCAGCCAGAGCTTTCTCAGTGCCATCTGGATGGCCATCCTTGTCGGCATCCTCTTTTACACGATCATCATCGCCGCCGTCGCCTTCGTGGCTCCATGGCACAATCTAACCGGCGAAAAATTCATGACCGCCGTTGCTTTTCAGCATGCAGTGGGTTCGCGCTGGATTGTCAATGTGATCCTCGCCGCCGCGCTCTTATCGCTCTTCAAATGCTTCAACGGAAATTTTGTAGCGGCCAGCCGGCTGCTGTTTGCCTTGGGACGCCGCGGCCTGGTCGACGTACGCGCCGGCCAAATTCACCCCCAGCACCAGACGCCGTCGGCCGCGGTTCTCTGCATCGGTCTGGCTACGAGCGCGTGTATGCTCCTTGGAGATGCGATTCTGGTACCGATCACTGAGGTCGGCTCGGTGGCCTGCGCGATTGGATGGGCGGCCACCTGCGCAGCATACCTGCGTATGGGACGCACCGGAACACTGCCAGGTCGGTCAAGGCTGTCGGCAGTCGAATGGTCAGTCGCAGGTTTAGGGTTGCTCGTGGCCATCGCGATGATGCTGATGAAAGTTGTCCCCGCGATTCCCGGACATTTCACGGTTTACGAATGGTTGGCGCCCGGGACTTGGATTGCCCTGGGTGCGATCGCAAGACGCCGTTCGACGATAGTACCGAGTTGATACGTCCGGCCCGAAGACCACCGAAGTATTGTTTCTCATGGAGAAGGAAATCTGATGAAAGCTCACAGACTGAATGCTTTAGTCGTGGTGGCGATATTCCTCGCCGCCAGCAGCCCGTTGATGGCGCAAACGCCAACCGCGTTCGATCTCGTCATCATCAACGGCCACATCATCGACGGCACCGGTTCGCCGTGGTATTCCGGAGACCTCGGCATCCGCGACGGCAAAGTCGCCGCTATCGGCAACCTGGCTGCCGCGCCGCGTAAGCGGACCATCGACGCCGCCGGTAAAGTCGTTGCGCCGGGCTTCATCGACATGCTCGGCCAGTCCGAACTCTCCATCCTCGTCGAACCGCGCCTACCTTCGAAAATCTACCAGGGCATCACGACAGAGATTACCGGCGAAGGGGGCTCGATCGCACCGCTCAACGATGCCATTATTCAGTCCGATCGCGAAGGCTACGAGCATTACCACATCACTCCTGACTGGCGAAGCTTCCGACAGTACTTCGCTCGTCTCGAAAAGCAGGGGATGGGCATCAACCTGGCCAGCTATGTGGGCGCCACGCAGGTTCGCCGCATGGCGCTTGGCGACGACAACAAGCAACCCACGCCCGAGCAGCTTGAGCAAATGAAGGCGCTGGTGCGCGAAGCCATGAAAGATGGCACGGTCGGCGTTTCTACCGCCCTCGAGTACGCGCCCGCTCCTTACGCAAGAACGGACGAGTTGATCGCTCTGGCCGCAGAGGGCGGCCGGTTCGGCGGCATTTACTCGACCCACATGCGCAATGAAAGCGATTCCGTGCTTGATGCCATCGACGAAGCCTTGCGCATCGGCCGCGAGGCGCATGTCCCGGTCGAAATCTGGCACATCAAAGTCGCCGGGAAAAATAACTGGGGACGCATGCCGGAGGTGGTGGCCAAAATCAACGCCGCGCGCGCCGGAGGCGCCGACGTCACCGCCGACACATACGCCTACACCGCATGGTTCAACGACTTCTCGGCCTTTGTTCCCCCGTGGGCGCACGATGGCGGCGCGGCGAAACTGGTCGAACGCCTGAAAGACCCCGCCACTCGCGAGCGCATCCGCAAAGACATGCTCACGCCGTCGAAAGATTGGGACAACGAATGGCAGGAGATTCCCGGGCCTGAAGCCATCATGATCGGCGTTGTGCAGAATCCAAAGATGCTGCCTCTGCAGGGCAAGCGGCTTTCCGAGATTGCAAGACTTTGGAACAAAGATCCGATCGATGCCCTGTTCGATTTTCTCATCGAAGATCCCTATGCCGGCGTCGCCGTGTTCGGCATGTCGCAACCTGATGTAACGCTCGCGCTGCAGCAGCCCTGGGTCGCCATCGACAACGATTCCTCCGGAACTTCGCCAGAAGGGCTTCTCGGCCAGGAACATCCTCACCCCCGCGCTTATGGCACGTTCCCGCGCATTCTGCGCAAGTATGTTCGCGAAGAGAAAGTTATTACGCTCGAAGACGCCATTCGCAAATTTTCTGCGTTACCGGCCCAACGCCTGCGGCTTACGGATCGAGGTGTTCTCAAAGCTGGCATGTGGGCAGATGTCGTCATCTTCGATCCCGCAACCGTGCGCGACTTGGCCACGTTCGATAATCCGAATCAACTTTCTGAAGGGATGGACTACGTGCTGGTGAACGGAGTGCCCGTGATCGATCGGGGCAAGATGACGGGAGCGCTGCCGGGGACAGTTCTGCGCGGCGCAGGCTACGTACCGTAACGCAGCGAGGGAAATTGTCGCGGTCAGAGGTGATGACGGCTGCCTAGGGTTTCAGCTGCGCTTGCGTCTCCGGTGCCGGAGTCAGCGTCACGTGTGGTTCGGTGACGGTGCCTGTAATGCTATAAACGAGCGGCCCCCCGCCCGCTGGTTTCATATCGGCGCCGCGTGCCAGCTTGAGGTCCAGAACTTGACCCAACGAAGCTGTGCCGTTGATTTCGTACGCTCCAGCGATAGAAACCAGCTTGCCCTTTTCGATCTCGATCTTTCCACCCTTCAGGCGTGCACGGCCCTGCCAGCGCGCGATCCGCAGCGGTCCCTCATCGCTAGGTAGCGAAATGTGGGAGAAACCTGCGTCCTGCAGATCGAACTGCACGGCCCCGTCGGCCGATTGCCAGAATGCAGCAAAATCCGCGCCGGACGCTGTCAGCTGATACGTCCCCGCCGCTGTTCCTGAAATCCAGGGATCGTGCATCGCACCGGCCATTTGTTCGAGCGAAACGCCTGTTAGAGTTCCTGCGCCGCTGTAAACCGGAGAGCTAGCCGTGAAGTCTGCCTGCCAATCGCCGCGATGCTTTCCACCCAAAAGGTTCGCGCGCAGGTCTGAAACCTTAAGCTTCCCGCGGTCCAGATCAAGAAAAGCGGAAACCCGTTCCGCGGCGATGTTATGAATCAACAAGCGGCCGGCGTTCACTTTGCCTGCAGCCCGCAAGTTTTTCAGGAACGGCGATGCGGTGGACTCGGCCGGAGCCAGCACCTGATACCAGCGTCGCCGGCTGGGTTGGGAACCCAGCCACTCATAGAGATCGCTTAGCGCGAGCTCTTCGGTATTCAAGTCGAAGTGGACCAAACATGCCCCCGGCATTCCGCAACCGCGCGGCAAGGACACAGAACCCGTCCAGTGCGTATCGGCGGCTCGTGCGTTCAAGTTTTCGACGCGGGCTTCATCGGGTAGAAGCGCTAATTCGGCGGACGAGATTTCAATCGGCCGGCTCGTCCCGCGCACGGTAGCCCGCACATTGTGCAGCTGCGCCGTTCCCGTCACCTCCGGCAAAAAGAAACTGGAAGTTCCGGAGACAGTTCCTGCCCACGATCCCGCGATCTGCAAGTCCATCTGGGCCACGCCCTCCACGGTGGCCTTCGTTGCAGGAAGGCCAAGCAGAGTGGCCAATCGCAAGGTATGTGATACCTCCGCCTCGCCACGGATAACCAGTTCATAACCAGATCGTGTCATCCAGCCTCGCGCCTGTGCGGGCACAGGCCGTCCCAGCGCAACTGGGAAGGGGCCGTACTCGATGTGCAGCTCATCCGGAGCCGACAAACCGTTAAAGCTCAACGAACGAACAGATTTACTCCTCGATGGCGCGTTCGTTCCATCTGAGCGCAGTACAAATGGCACGTTTCCCGGAGCGAACTCCACTCGAGTGGTCGCCGACAGTATGCGAAGATTGGTGATCTCGCCCCCACCCCGAAACTGGAGTCCGGGCGGGGATGGCCCATCCTCCTTCACGGCGAAATTGGCCTCCATGTTTCCGAAGGACACAAGATCCGCCGGCAGGTCTTTTTTTGCTCGCCGGGCGAGCTGCGCCACCGCGCTGACAGGTACCTTTTCGAAGTTCAAGGACAAATTTACTTTGTGCATTCCGGGCAGCCCGGCATCGCCATGCAGAGTGATCATGCCATCGCCGACGGGCGAACTGCAGAACATCTCGTGCACCATGCCTTCCACTGAGCTGTAAGTGCCATCACAGTGAGCGGCCAGCCGCAGCCCCTCACTGCTCGAGATATCGTAGCGGTGGAAATCCTGAACGGATGTATCGGCTGTAACCTGCATCGCCGCCGGGACGCCGCTCAGCGTCGCCTCCAGCCGAACCTCTCCACGCCAGCCTTTGTCGTTTCCCGATGCGAGCTTGGTCAGTTGACCGAGTTGCGCGTGGTTCCACTCCAGGCTGAACTGCAGGGGCGTTTCGCGCAGACTCCCGGCCCGCTGCCATATCCCATTCATGCGCAGCAGGCCGGTGTCGCTCAAGTTCATATCGGTGCGCAGCGGTTCTGCTCTCAGCCGAACTCCCCAGGTGTTCTCCGATTCCTGCCACAAGGCAAAGTCCGCGTTTAGCAGCGCGTACGGCTTTTTCTCCTGACCTGTTTTGAAATTGATACGGCCCGAACTCGCCTCGATGTAAGGAAAACCTGGGCGCGCTTCGGACTTTGATTTCGCCGTGGGCGCCAGCGGAGTTCGCTGCGTGCGTTCCAGCAGAGCTTCCAGGTTCCAGCGTCCGTCGCCTCTTCGCACCAGATTCAAGCTAGGCTCGGTCAGTTCCAATCGGGCAACGTCCAGCCGGCCCCGCAACAGAGACGTCAGCCGCACCACTGCCGTAACTTCCGGTGCGCGGAGCATAGGTTCGGCTCCGAACGCCGGATCTTCATAAATGACGAGGTTTTCCAGGTCAAACCCGGGCTGCGGCAGGAATCGAAGGTGGACCGAACCGATATCTACAGGACGCGCGACCGCCCGGCTGATCGAGGTGGTTATGCGGGACTTCAGGCGCGAGGCCCCCGGACGCAGAAGGAAGAGGCCCAGCAGAATCACTACTGCCGCGGTCACAACCCGCCGCTTGGAGGAGAAAAATTTCACCGCACCACTCGTAGCGTTCGCCGCCACCGTGTCTCGTCAAAGAAGTGCAATACCACGTGCGCCAGGAACCCGATGCGATCGCCGAAGTCAGTTTTGCGGTACTGGTCCCCCGGCGTCTCAAAAGACCAGTAAATGAACATCGGTCTCCCGATCACATTTTCCTGCGGAATGAAGCCCCAGTAGCGGCTGTCCAGGCTCACGTCGCGGTTGTCGCCCATGCCGAAAAAATGGCCGGGCGGCACGACCAGATCGTCCCCCTGGATGTGCGTGGGCAACTCCGGCTCCCAGCACGGGTAAACGTTGTAGCTTTCCGATGGCGGCACGGCGGGAAAATTGTCGCGGTAAGGATTCGGAAATGAAGCCGCATCCTGCGAGTGAATCACGTACGGCTCTTTTAACGCCTCTCCATTGCGGTAGACGACGCCGTTGCGCAAATGGATGTGGTCACCGGGCACACCCATAATCCG
Organism: Acidobacteriaceae bacterium; assembly: GCA_003140075.1. Taxonomy (GTDB): domain Bacteria; phylum Acidobacteriota; class Terriglobia; order Terriglobales; family Acidobacteriaceae; genus Sulfotelmatobacter. Next base: position 5,776 of record PLIO01000220.1, read on the forward strand.
CTTCACCACGTACAATCCCGGCTCGCAGGGCGCCAGAAACACCACGATATCGCCGCGGTGCACCTCCCGATAGGGAAGCAGCGGCCCCATCCATGAACTCTTCGGCGCGAACTGAATGCGGTTGACAAAGACGTGGTCGCCGATCAGCAGCGTGTTCTCCATCGAACTGGAAGGGATCTCGAAAGCCTGCACCACAAAGGTGATGATGAACAATCCCGTTACCAGCACGGCGGCCAGCGACGAAAGAAACTCCACTGTAGTCTCGTGCGGTTTTTCTTCGACGTCGTTCTTGGCTTTGCTATCTTTTTTCGCCACTGTGATCAACCCGTCCTTGTCTTCAGTGCAGTGCCAACATCCAGGTTCTTAGCCGCGGAAGCTTAATTCACCAGCCGCAGCGTGCGGTGCCAACGCGTGATCTGGAAGATATGAGTGATCGCGTACGCAAAATGGTACAGCTTGCCACTCACCGAAGACGGCGTTATCCCGTCCCCTTCATCGTTTTGCACCGACCAGTAAATCACCAGCGGACGCCCGATGATATTGGCTTGCGGCACAAATCCCCAATATCTGCTGTCGGAACTATTGTCCCGATTGTCGCCCATCACAAAGTAATGTCCCTCGGGAACGATGAGCCGTCCGTCCTCCACCAGCTTGCGCAACCGTATCCACCACTCCGGAGTTTCGCCCGCTGCGACCTCCAGCCGCGGAAAGTTATCCCGGAACAAGTCGTCCGCCGGGCGGCTGAAGTGCGCGTAGGGTTCCTTCAAGGGCACCCCGTTCACAAACACCTGCTTGTTCACCAACCGCACGCGATCTCCCGGCACTCCAATCACGCGCTTTACAAAATGCTGCGCCGGGTCTACCGGATAATTAAACACGACGATGTCGCCGCGTTGCACCCGGCGGTAGGGCATGAGATAGTCCCCTACGCTGCCTCCTCCATAGCAGAGCTTGTTGACCAGCAGGTAGTCGCCGATCAGCAGCGTATTCTCCATGGACGGAGACGGAATCTGGAACGCCTGCACGATAAACGTGATGACAAACACCGCGATCACCACGGTTCCCAGCAGCGACTGCAGCGAGCCGGTCAAGCTCGCCTCACCCGCCCATGTAGCTTTCTTATCGGCTGGCGAATGAATATCCGGAGGGTCATCCGCCGGAGAATGATTCTCCGGGGAATAACCGTCTGGCAAATGATCGGTTGACGAATTCATTCACTCCACTTATCCCGCCACTCTACCGATCCGCGGATCGCGATCCCCGCGCCAGCCTGGCGCCCGCGGATTGCGGCCGCGAAGCCAGATAGGATAGCAACTGACGCGCCGCATCCTGCTCCGCCGTCTTCTTGGTGGAACCTTGCGCGCGTCCCACGAATTCCGCCCGGCCCTCGCCGTTCTTCGTATTCAGATGAACTTCCACCGTGAATGTCTTGCTGTGTTCCGGTCCCGCCTCCTGCACCAATACATACGAGGGCTGCGGCATTCCCAGTCCCTGCAAAGTTTCCTGCAGAGCCGATTTGAAATCGGTCATCGGCATCGCACCGCCTTCCCGCTCCATCCGCTCCAGTTCGGGCGTCAGAATCTCCCGCACGATGAATTCACGGGCCGGTTCCATTCCTCCATCCAGGTAAATCGCCGCCAGGATCGCTTCCAGTGCGTCTACCAGGATCGCCGTCTTGCTCCGTCCGCCGCTCTTCTCTTCACCACGTCCCAAGCGGAGATAGTGTCCCAGTTCTAACCGTTGCGCCACCCGGATCAGATGACGTTCGCTCACCACGTGGGCTCGCAGTTTTGAAAGTTCACCCTCTCGAAACTGCGGAAAGCGATGGAACAGTTCTTCGCTGGTGACCAGCGCCAGAATCGCATCCCCTAGAAACTCCAACTGCTCGTTGTCGTTGACCTTGTACTTGCTCTCCACGGCCTGCTGCGCCTCCCGCTCCCGGGCTTGCGAGCTGTGGGTAAGCGCCTGCTCGATCACCCCCCGGCGGCGGAAGCAGTAGCCTAACGCCGTTTCCAGCGCGGTGATTTCCCGTTCCTTCATGATTGCACTGCCGCGCGTGATCCGCACCAGCCCGACCGGTGCGAAAACTTTCCGCTGAGCATTAATTCTTTGGCGTGTCGGGGATGCCGCCAACCAACTGGATCAGGCGATCTTTCTCCTTGCGTGCCGCATCCCCAGCGTTGGTGCCAGCCTTCGTCAGATCGACTGCTTGGTTCGCATACTTCAGCGCGTCCGGATACTTATTCTGCATATCCAGTGCCACCGACAACCGGAAGACCGCGATCGGGTCCACCTCCTGCGGATAGGCCTCAATCGACTTCCTCAGATTTCCTTCCGCGTCCGCCCACGCCTTAGCGTTGAAATCCAGTGTCCCTAGAATCGCATAAGCCTCCGAACGCACGTATCCCTTATATACGTCCACTTTTTCCGCAGGGAGGCCGGCGGGAATATCTGTATCCACGGTCACCAGCGCGCGTTGCGCGTCTTTTCTAGCTTCTGCAATGCGCTGATCCTTATCCAGGTCGGTGTCGCGTGTACGCTCCGCGAGCACCTGGGAGACGCCCAACAGCGCCTGCGGATCGTCTGGATCGAGAGTCAAAAGCTTCTGCGACACCTCCAGCATCTTGTCCGTGTTGTTGGCTTGTTGGTACGAGTTCATCACCGCCTTGTAGAGCAAAGCGCGTAACTCGCTGTCGGGAAACTTCGCGGCGAAGTCGTCCGCCGCTTTTTGCTGTGCCGCCGGATCGGTCAACGCTGCCGCCGCCTTGTACGCATCGAACTCGGGTTGTGTCTTGGCCTGCGGTGGACGCTTGCCCGCCGGTGCTGCCGTTTGTCCCGCAGTTTGCCCGGCCGGAGGGGTCTGGGCCGCAGGCTTATTCTGGGTGAGACTCCAGGCTGATATTCCCAGCATTGCAATGATGATTGCTGTTCGCTTCATGCATTCTCCTTGTGCTGCCCGCTTCATTCGATTTCCATAAACTTCCAGCTGCCGAGCATTGTAAATGCAGATCACATTGTAACCGCGCGAGTTCTTCTCTATTGCGGTTTGGCCGGAGGTTCGTACGCTTGCTCCAGCCCACGCTCCGCCGCCGCCTTTATCTCGGGCAATCCTCCGCCCGCACTCAACGCGGCCTTGTACTCCTGTAATGCCGCTTCGCGCTCCTCTTTCATATCCAGAATCCTGCCCAGATACACGTGGGACCAGCCAACGACCGTGGGATCTTTCGTGGATTCAATAGCCTTTTGGAAATTATCCTGCGCTCCGTCCCGGTTCTTATTAGCGACGGCTACTTCCGCCAGGATGAACAGCGCCCGCCCCTGGTCCCCGATTTTCTTGTCCAACGCCTGCTGCGCCAATTCCTGCGCACCTTTGGGATCGCCGGCCGCCAGCCGCTTCTCCGCCGTCACCAGCATCCGCCGCTCCTCCGGACGCGACAGCCGCAACAGTTCCGGCGCCGTCGAACTCGCGAACTGAACCTCCGACGCCGCTTTCTCTTCTTTCTTCAGGTCCACGCCGTCGAGAAACTCGCCGTAAGCTCCGCGAATGCCCACCGGGTCTTTTTCGAACGCCACCACCTCGTCGTAAAAGGTCCGCGTCAGAATATACCCTTGCTTCACCGCGTCATCCACGGCCTGCGCTCGCATGGCATCCGCAGTCTGCTTGTTCCCGCTCATGCGGATCTCCATGGCTCGTATCAGGCTTTCGGTGACCAGCAGCGAGATGTCGGTTTTGAAACTCTCTTCCATCGGAGATCGCTTTACAGACTGCAGCAGCGGTTCCAGCCGCTTGATGGCGCTGGGGTGCTTGTCGGCGAGCGGATCCAACTCGTAGTGCAGAAATGTGTGGCGAATCTGGTCCATCTTCAGCGCCGACTGTGGCGCCGCACCCGAATTGGTATCCGGCGCGGGGAATACGATCACGAAGTAATCCGAACCGTAATTCCGCGCATCCGTTTCGTTTGGCGAACCCATGAAGTCCAGATAAATCGTGAATCTCCGCCCCAGGTATTGCGACGAAGGCTGCTTCAGATAAATCTCGGTGTCGAACACCATCTTGGCCAGCGGCGCGTGATAGCGATTCATCAGCGCCGCGTAGTCCTTGCGGTGCCGCTCCCAGATCGAGTGCAGTCCCGCTTTTTCGTAGAAGCGCTCCAGTAGCGTTCCAAAGAGCGTGATGGCGGCCGCATCCGGCGGCAAATCCTCTTCTTTTACGCGCGGCGCGAAATGCGGCGGACCGTCCATGTATAGCGCCAGAGAAATGTAGGGAGACAGGCTGCGGGTGGTATTCCTGTCGACCGTGTGCGATTGGTAGAACTCGCACAGCGCAGTTCGGGCGACTTCAGCGTCCTCCGAGTCCGCCAGAACCCTCTGTACTTCCGCCCGCACATTGCTGCGGGTAGCGTCCGATGTGGTCAGATCCTGATCATAGCCGCAGGAGTTGAGCGCGGTCAGCACGGAAAAAAGCGTCTCGTTGCTGTCCAGCGCGATGGGAGACCGCTCCTGCGGAAACGGATTCTGCGGAGCCTTCGGTGGCGTTGGCTTTTGTGGAGTCAGGCTCGGTGGCTGGTCCGGCTGAGGCTGGTCCTTGGAAGAGGATTGATTCTGGGATTGATCCTGTGCCGGCTGATTTTGTGGAGGTTGGTTCTGCGGAGCGGCATCCTGCCCGGCGCACAACGACGCCAGCAGCCCCATGAGGGCCGCCAACAGCCAACCTCGCAATCGCAGACTCAGGAAACCCTCCACGGGATTGGTGGTGCGCCAAGCGGAGAACACCCTCAAGTGTAAGGAATGCGGCGCAGAGGGTCAAACCGGGACAGGGGTGGTATAAGGCGACGGCAAAATGCTCCCTCCCCCCACCCCCTGTCCCGCTCCCTCCGATTTTGATCTTGATTCTGGCCGGGACCCGCTCGCCCGCGCCAACGTGGGGCCGTGCTCCTTGCGACATCCCCCGTCGAAGTTGGCCTGATCGAGCTTAGTATTGTGATTCTGACTTCATATTTTCATTTGACATCCACAGCCTGAGCAAATAGTCTCGCGAGCAATCAGCGCGCGGATTCGCCGGGCGGTTAACGGACTGCTAAGGTTCCATCCCCGATTCCTATCGCTGCTTCCCTTGAAGTGTGAACGGATTGCGCCATGAGTTATTGGCGGGCGCATTAGTGCGGACAGATAGTCGCATGGGCAACCCGGCGCGGGCCGGAGGACCAATCTGTTTGTATCGTCAGGAGGAAGCTAGATGTCTCAACGCTGCGCTGCGAAATTATGCCCATCCCGATTCTACGTTTTAGCCACCTTCATGGTACTTCTTTCCTTTGGGAGACTCGCAGTAGGACAGGTCAACCCAGGCACGCCAGCGTTCTCGGCGTATGACTCGCACGCGGTTGACACGATCAATCTGCAGAACCTCAATATTTCTGTGAAGCAACACCACCGCGAACGTCTACAACTCGAACGGGACTATTGCAACTTCGTATGATCTTGCCAACAACCCAATGACCTATGCCTACAATGGGACTGGAGGATGCAATGGCCTGTTTCCGACCTCCATCACCAAGGGCGGGCTGACAACATACTCAACCTGGAACTGTACCGGAGGCGTCAAGCTGACGGACACCGATGCCAGCGGGAACACGACAACGTACGGTTATAAGAACTGTTCGAGCGGGACGGCGGACCCGTTCTGGCGCGTGATGTCGGTAACTGATCCGTTGGGAAACGAAGTGTGTAAAACGTATCCGTCCGGGTCTTCACCAGACACTGCAAGCAGCAGTTTTTCCTTCAACTCCGGCACTTCGGTCCAGAACACGACGGTAACTTCAGACGGCTACGGTAGTCCGATCCTAACGCAGAAGCAGCAAGGGCCTTCATCTACAAACTACGACACGGTTTCTACAACCTACACCTATGGCACCGTAAACAATGTTTACTCAACCCTTCCATGTACCTCAACTTTAGGGAGTGTGTGTTCAGCAGGAGTTGTAGGCAGCAAATTCTACGATACGTTGGGAAGACTCGTGTCGATACAGGATACGGGGGGCGGCGTTGACGCCATCACCTACGCCCAAAACGACGTGCTTTCTGTTGTCAGTCCAGCACCAAGTGGCGAGAACAATAAACAGGTGCAGAAACAGTACGATGGACTGGGCAGGCTGACTTCCTCGTGCGCGGTTTCTTCGACTGTGAGTGGCAATGTAGGTTGCGGACAGAATGTAGCCACATCACCAACAAACGGAATATTGACCACGACCTCATATAGTTCTACAACTGGCAGCCGGACAGTATCGTCAACTCGCGGCTCGCAAACGCGGAGTAAGACCGTGGACGGCCTTGGACGCGTGACTTCTGTCACAACGCCGGAAGGTGGTACGACAACCTACAGCTACGACTCTTCGACAACCAACTGCCCTTCCGGCTGACCTGCCCCCAGCTTCCGCTC
>PLIO01000083.1:0-15744 GCA_003140075.1 Acidobacteriaceae bacterium
GCGGGACGCCGGCGCTACGGTCGCCCACGGATGAGACTCCAACTGGCACATCATCTTCCCGCTTTTCCGCCGAACCGCGCAGCACTTCTTTCAAAATGCGATGCACGATCAAGTCGGGATACCGCCGGATCGGCGAAGTGAAGTGCGTGTAGCTGCTCGCGGCCAGCGCGAAGTGGCCGAGGTTTTCTTCGGAGTAGCGCGCCTGCTTGAGCGAGCGCAGCATCAGGTAGCTCAGGATGCGTTCTTCCGGCTTGCCTGCGATTTTGGCGGTCAGCTTCTGGTACATGCGCGGGGTGATGTGAACGTCCTTGGGAATTTCGATGGTGCGCCCCTGCTTGCCCACACCGCGGGCGGCGCGGCGGTCGCTCTTGAACTGCACGCGGTGAATGGGCAGCGCGCCTACGCCCAGGGAATATCCGAAGGTCGCAGCGATCACTTCGAAATCGTAAACCCGCTTGGCATCGGGTTTTTCGTGAACCCGATACAACGATGCGATGCGCTTCGATTCCAGATATTGCGCCACGCACTCGTTGGCCGAGAGCATGAACTCCTCGATCAGACGATGAGCGATGTTGCGCTCCGAGCGGGTAATGCTTTTCATCAGGCCGAATTCGTCGAACTCAATCACCGGCTCGGGCAAGTCGAAGTCAATCGATCCGCGGCGCTGCCGTTTGCGGTTGAGGATCAGCGCCAGATCGCGCATGAGCTCGAAGGTGGGAACCAGAGCTGCGTAACGTTCGCGCGCGGCTGCATCGCCTTCGAGCACGGCATTGACGGCAGTGTAGGTCATGCGCTCAGCGGAACGAATTACACCTTCGCACAGCTCGTAGCCGACGATTTCGCCGCGCGGATCGATCTGCATCACGCACGAGAGCACGAGCCGGTCGAGGTGCGGGCGCAGGCTGCAGATATCGGTCGATAATTCGAGCGGCAGCATGGGCACGGCGCGATCGGGAAAATAGACGCTGGTGCCACGCAACCGCGCTTCCTGGTCGAGCGCGGAGTCCGGCGTAACGTATTGCGCCACGTCGGCAATGTGAACCTGCAATTCGAAATTGCCGCCGGCGAGATTACGCACCGTAACCGCGTCGTCGAAGTCGCGCGCCGTTTCACCGTCGATGGTAACGATGGGCAGCGTGCGGAAGTCGCGGCGGTGGCGGAGTTCCTGCGCCGGAATGACTGCGGAAATGTTCTGCGCCTCTTCGAGCGTTGCCGAGGGAAAGTGGTGCGGCAGGTGAAACTTGCGAATAGTGATTTCGACATCGACGCCGAAATCGTCCTGGAGGCCCAGAATTTCTGTGACGCGGCCCCGCGGATTTTGCGTGGGTGTGGGCCAGTCAGTGATTTCAACGTCGACGACCACGCCTTCGAGATCATCCCATTTCGCGCGGCGCGCGGCTTCGTCGCCCAGCACGCGGTCGACGGATTTTCGTAGCGCCGGCGCCTCGCCGGCCGAAGACTGTACATCCACAGCTTCGGGATACTCCCTTCCCGCCGGAATCACGATATCCATCGCGATCTTGCTGTCGATCGGTTTCACCGAATTGTGGCGGCTGCCGTAGTGAAAAATGCCGACCACCGTGGGATGCGCGCGCACCACCGGGCGCACGATGCGGCCTTCGGCGCGACCTTCGGGACGAGTGGCAACGATATCGACCAGTACGCGATCGCCGTGCATCGCGTTGCCGATGGCGTGGGGAGCGATGAAGATATCACCGACGAGCCGGGATTTGAGAGACGGGCTCAGCGAGCTTGCGTCGGGAATGACGAAGCCGAAGCCATCGCGGTGCATGGTGAGACGACCGACCACCAGATTCCTCTCATTCTTGTCGGCGGCGGGCTGCGGCATGGCGTAGCGATCGGAATTCAGTTGAACGAGTTCGCCCGCTGCGACCAGCTTCTGAAGATGCGCGTCGAGATCGCCGCGAGCTTCGCCGTGCAGGCCGAGTTCGCGCACGAGCTGCTTGAATCCAGCCGAGCGCTTGGGCTGGCGGGCAATGTGTTTCAGGATGGTGGAATCGGAAAGCATGGGAAGCTATCAGCTATCGGCCGTCAGCTCTCAGGATACCCCACCTACAGAGGCATTCCTTCATTTCGGCGGTGGCGGAAGCGCCGAGATGTCCAGATTGTGCATCACCACGATTTCCCATTGCCCCGCATTCTTGGCCATCACGAAATTCAGCAAGCCCTCCCGGTCCGGCCTTGGATTGCCTTGTGCGTCCATAGCGCCTGTCATCTTCCACCGTACATCGACGGCAGCAACGTCCCCGCGGATGAATCGCGTCTTGATGCCGGTGTATTCCTGATGGCTCTTGCTGAAGATGGTGGCGAACATGGGTGCGTGGAAGGCTTCAATCTTGGCGCGGCCGCTTGCGTCCGCGCCTCGCCAGTTGGTGAAATCCGCATCCTCGGAAAACAACGCCGCAAATGCCTTGGCGTCGTGATGGTTCCATGCGTCCATGAATCGATCCATCACTGTGCGGATGGCGTGCTCATCCATTTCTCCGCCGGTCTGGCCCATGAGCAGAAGCGGAAACAACAGAAAGCAAATTGCGATGATCCTCATCGTCTTGTCCTCCTCGGGCCAACCAGCAACGACAAGCTAACGATTGTGCCTACCACGTATCTCCGCCGCCGCGCGGCGGCCAAGCGCCCAGCATACGGCGGATCATGGCGATCTGGCCCACATGATAGCTATTGTGCGCGACCATCTGCCAGAGCACGGCTTCAAGGGATCCCGCGACGTTCTCGTGGACTTCATGCCCGGTTTCGATCTGGCGGTCGAGTTCCTGCCGGGATGATGCCGCCAGCTCGGCAAACTCGGCCAGCAATGATGCGAACTGTTTTCTCGACCTGCCCCACTCCTGGGCGTCGACGGGCGAGGATACGGGGAAGCTCTCCGAGTTGTGCTCCGGATACGCCGGCCTTTGGCCGCGAATGCGGCGCAGCTCGTAGTCCATCCAGTAATTCATGTGGAAGACGAGCTGTCCGATCGAGTGCGGAAAGCCTTGCACATTGCGTGCAGCCAATTCGGCGGAAAGATCTTCTACGCAAGCCACCGGATCGGAGTGGGCTCCCTTGCCGTGGAGTAGTTCCGTGAGTGCGCGGCATGACATAGGAAGATCAGATCTGAGTTGCCGCAGGCGGAAACCGAGGTCCCTCACTTCGCTCGGGATGACCGCCTTAGCACCAGGGATTACGGTCCGAGCACCCGGGATGACAGCCGGATGCGAGAGTGTCGCCGCTCACATCACCGTTCGGCGAAATATTTCTCTTCCAGAATCCTGCGATGATGCAACTCGTGCCCCGCGATGATGTAAGCCAGCGCGCGCACGCTGACTTCATTCTTATTGGCGGTGCCGCGCCGCAGCCACGCCGCTTCGTCGAGATTGCGCAGCAGAGAAAGCGTGGCGCGCCGTACGGCGATGAAATCCTCCACCTGGTCCGCCAGCGGACGCTGTGCGAAAGGACCATTGCGCACGTAATCGTCCTGCTCGAAACCTTCAAGCGGAGTGGCATCGGCGCGCGCGATGCGCAGCGCCCGGTAAGCGAAGACTCGCTCGGTGTCGCAGACGTGGCCCAGCACTTCCTTGGCGCTCCACTTCTCCGGCGCGTAGCGGAAGTCGCCGTCTTGGTCGTCACGGCAAGAGAGCAGCAACATGGTGTCGCGGCGCTGCTGGTCAAGCGTGCCGAGAATGTCATCTCCATGAATCAGAGAAATGTAGCGGTCGTAATAAGGCGCGAACTCGCCGGCCTGGGGCCGGGCAACGGTATAGGCTGGAGGAGTAATCACGGCTGGTTCTAACATGTTCTGCTCCTGCAAGGCTGGGATTACGTCTTCGATAAATCTTCGGTGCCAGAAGCATACTCCGAGTGCCTGTGGAACTGTGACCCCGGCCCAATCTTTTTCGGAAATCCTTACACGGTAGGTGTCTCAAAATGAATAGCCGAGAGACCCTCTGGCGCGGCTCGAGAGGACTCCTAAGCCGGTACCAAGGTAGGAAACTCTGTTGAAAATAAAGGCTTTTCCACAGCGCTTAGCGCAGGACGGCGGAGTACAATTCGATTTGGTCACGTAAGTGCGGCACGTGGTCCCTTAATCCCAACTAGGAAAGGAACTTTGTATCCATGTGGAAGCCGACGAATCAGCCTCAGATCCCTGGCCGGCCGGCCGAACCGGAGCGTCCAACTATGTCTACCCCGAGCGCGCCTGCAATTACCATGGCGAATGAACCCGCCGCTGCTGCGCCGCGTCCGGCGGGCACCACCACTACCACTGCGGACCAGGCGACCATCGGCAAATCGCTGGTGATCAAAGGCGAGGTCACAGGATCGGAGTCGCTCTACATCGATGGCCGTGTGGAAGGCTCGATCAGCCTGGCCGGCAACCGCGTCACCATCGGGCGTAACGGCGTGGTCGCCGCCAACATCAATGCCCGCGAGATTGTCGTGCTGGGCAAAGTGCGCGGCAACCTCACCGCCAGCGACCGTGTGGATATCCGCAGCGACGGCTCGCTCACCGGAGACGTGGTAGCGGCGCGCATCTCCATCGAAGACGGCGCCTACTTCAAGGGCGGCATCGACATCCGCAAGGGTGGTACGCCTGTGCAGACCAAGCCCAACGGCAAGGACGAGAGCGCTCCAGTGCCCGAGCCGGTAGCGGCTAGCGCAAGGGCGTAGGGTTGGCGTAGAAGCGCTTCGCGAGTTCCTATAGGGAAGATCAGCGGCGGCGTTCGCAGAGAATGCGAATGTCCGCCGTTTTGTTGTTCCGCCCTTACTGGCAAGGTCTGGATCAGCATCATTCGTTGACTCGCGTAGGTCCGCGTCCGTAAGATGAACCGACCCGCAACCCCGAGCGTCTTCCCGCGGATCAGCCCAACATGATCGGCCAAACCATCTCCCATTACCGCATCGTAGAAAAGCTCGGCGGCGGCGGGATGGGCGTTGTCTATAAGGCTGAAGACACGCGCCTTCATCGCTTTGTCGCGCTGAAGTTCCTGCCCGAGGAAGTCGCGAGTGATCCTCAGGCTCTGGAGCGCTTTCGCCGCGAGGCCCAGGCCGCGTCGGCGCTAAACCATCCCAACATTTGCACTATCTACGACATCGGCGAAGACCGTTCTTCAGAAGCTCAATCCCGGCACTACATCGTGATGGAGCACCTCGAAGGCGGCACGCTGAAATACCGCATCGAGGGCAAACCGCTTTCGATGGAGCAACTGGTGGACTTCGGCGTGCAAATCGCCGACGCGCTCGATGTTGCGCACACGGCGGGCATCGTTCACCGCGATATGAAGCCGGCAAATTTGTTCATCACCAAGCGCGGACAGGCAAAGGTGCTCGATTTCGGCCTGGCCAAAGTGGCGGGACAGCCGCACGCGCACCTGGAACCGGCGGGCGTAACGCTGGCCACGGCGGCGGTCGATGTGGCGAACCTGACCAGCCCGGGCAGCACCGTAGGCACGGTGGCTTATATGTCGCCGGAGCAGGCGCGCGGCGAAGATCTCGATGTACGCACCGACCTGTTTTCTTTTGGCGCCGTGCTGTACGAAGCGGCCACCGGCAAGCAGCCGTTTGTGGGCAACACCTCGGCCGTAATCTTTGATGCCATCCTGAACCGCGCGCCCACCGCGCCGGTGCGGCTGAATCCGAATCTGCCGGCGGAGTTGGAACGGATCATCAACAAGGCTCTGGAGAAGGATCGCGACTTGCGCTATCAGGTAGCTTCGGAGATGCGTGCCGACCTGAAGCGGCTGAAGCGCGAGATTGATTCCGGACGAAGCTCGGCGGTGAGCGTAAGCGCAGCGAATACGGCTCCCGCGTCGATCTCTGCTCCCGTCGCGGCAACACCTTCGCCGCAAACAGGTCAGCAGGTAGCTGCGGTTTCAGGCCCGGCATCGGCAGCGTCCGATTTAGGCTCGGGCGCAACGCGCGGCAGCGGATCAGGATCATCGGTCGCAGTGTCGCCGGCCGCGATCCAAACGTCGTCGGCGCGCAAGTATTGGATCGCGGGCGTATTCGTATTGGTGATCGCGGCCGCCGTTGGAGCCTGGTACTGGCGTAGCAAGTCGAGCGCAGCGCAAATCGAATCCATCGCCGTGATTCCATTCGCCAACGTCGGCGGCAACGCGGACGCCGACTTCCTCACCGACGGCCTCACCGAATCGCTAATCGCAGGCCTCGCCCACGTGCCCGACCTGAAAGTGAAATCGCGCAACTCGGTCTTCCGCTACAAGGGCAAAGATGTCGATGTCGAAAAAGTTGGCAAGGACCTGACCGTAGATGCCTTGCTCACCGGAAGAGTCGTGCAACACGGCGACACGATCCAGGTAAGCGCCGACCTCACCAACGTGCAGGACAACACGGAGATCTGGGGCGGGCAGTATGAGCGCAAGGCTTCCGACATTATTTCGCTACAGCAGCAGATCGCGGGCGACATTGCGGGCAAGCTGCGTACGAAAATGAGTGGCGCAGAAAAGCAGGAAGTTGCCCGGCAGGGCACGCAGAATCCCGAGGCGTACCAGCTTTACGTGAAGGGGCGGTACTACTGGAACAAGCGCACCAACGCCGACATTAAGGCTGCCATTTCCTACTTTAATCAAGCCATCGACAAAGATCCTGGCTATGCGTCGGCCTATTCAGGACTGGCGGACGCCTATGGCACACTGACCAGTTATGGGGGCGACCCCAATGACTTCGTTCCGAAAGCAGACGCTGCGGCCAAAAAAGCCCTGGAACTCGATCCCACGCTCGGGCATCCCCACGCGGTCTTAGGTGCCAACAGAATGCAATACACCTGGGATTTTTCCGATGGGGAAGCTGAGTTCCGAAAGGCCTTGGATCTCGATCCCAGCGATGCCACTGCCCACCAATGGTTTTCCGAGAGCCTGTGCTGGATCGGCGGCAGAGCCCAGGAAGCGATCGAGGAAGGCGATCGCGCCCACCAACTTGATCCGCTATCTCCAATCATAGGTGCCCAACAGGCTCAGGCCTACACCTACGCCCACCAATTTGACAGGGCCATCGAGATCTTCAAGAAAGTCATTGCCGACAATCCAACCTTTGGCAGAGCACACTCAGAGCTGGCATTAGCGTATTGGGGCGCGCATAAATATCCCGAGGCCATCCAGGAATGGAAGACCGGTGCCCAATTGGAAGGCGATAAGAATGGAATCGAATTCGCCGCCGCTATGGACGCGGGCTTCCGCTCCGGAGGATGGCCAGCTGCGCTGCGCAAGGGCATCGCGGTCTCGGTGGCGCAGCGCGACTCCAAGGCTGAATACGCTTCTCCTTACAGCATCGCGGCGTTGTATGCCGATTTGGGCGACAAAGACAACGCCTTCGAGTGGCTCAGTACTGCATACCAGGAACACGACGTGAATCTGCTCGCGCTCCGGACCGACCCCGCGTTCGACTCTCTGCGCTCCGATCCGCGCTACACCGATCTGGTGCGCAAGGTCGGCTTCCCGAAGTGACCTTCAGGGCTGCACTCCCGCTCCCATGATTTCTTTACCCTCGCCCTCGGCGACCGCGGGATATGCCGTAGCCTTGCGCCGCCGCAGGTCACTGGGCAATTGTGAGCGCAGCAGCCACAACCCCACCGCGACCGCTGCGGCCCAGGTGACCGAAATCAATCCTAGCTGCAGCACGTCAGCCGCGCGGCTGCCGTGACCGGAAACCAACGGCGTTACGCTTCTTGCCACTTCCAGGCTGATGCCGCCGGCGGCCACCGCGGTCACCGCCGACTTTCCTAGCTCGTCCCAACGCAGGGCTCCCAGCGAAACCAGTTTGTGGCGATGCAGCAGCACGGCCAGCGCCAGTAGATTCGCGCCGATCCCAATGTCCGAGGCCCAGGCCAGGCCGACCACTCCATACCTGTGGAACAGCAGCGAATAGACCGGCAACGAAGCGCTCGTGATCACGCTGACCGCGACCATCGGAGTCAACGTGTCGCCGGCAGCGTAGAAGGCGCGGGCGTAGAGTCCTTGCGCGGACCAGAGAGCGAGCGAAAGCGAGAACCAGAAGAAATACACTGCCGTCGTTTGCGTATCGGAAACCAGGAATCTTCCGCGCCGGTACACCAGATCGATCAGCGGGAAGGCGGCAGCCATCATCCATCCCGTGGCGAGAAACGACGCGGCGGAGACGCGGTAGACCGCATCGTTCACCGTAACGGCAAATTCTTTCAGGCGTTTCTCGTTAAACAATCGCGCAAAAAACGGCAGGGAAGCTTGTCCCGTCGCCTGCCCCAGCACCGCGATCGGGACGGCAAACAATCGCTTGGCATAGTTCAGCCGCGCAATGTCGCCAACGCCGCTGGAGGCGTAATGGCGCAGGATCCAGTCATCGGCCGTGACCAACGAGACTCCGAGCATCAGCGGGACGGAGAGCCGCACCCACTCGCGGAAGGCAGGGTTCATAACGTCGAACGAAGGCTTGTAGCCCGTGCCGATGCGCGCAGCGCCGATCACGCTGGCCAGAAACGGCCCTACTACGCTGCCGATCAACGCGCCATAGGCCAGCGAAGCGATCCCGAAGTGCCGGCCGCCGATGACTCCGCCGACGATGATGAATATGTTGTAGAGCAGCGGCCCGAAAGCGGGGAAGAGAAACAGGCGATGGGAGAGCAGAACGGCCGAGACAACGCCGCCCACGTAGAAGAAGATCTGCGCCGGCAGTAGGATGCGCGTGAGATGGACCGTCAGTTCCACCTCCGCGGGCGAGAAACCGTGAAACATCCAACGCACAAACTGCGGCGTGAAGATTTCAGTGATGATTGTGCCGACAACCATTACCGCCGTCATAACGGTAATAACGACAGAAAAAGTCTTCTGCGCGTCGGCGTCGCGCTTCTGGGCCAGAAAACGCGTATAGATGGAGATAAATGTAATCGAAGCCGCGCCCCCGGCTACGATGTAGTTGAGCCAGTCCGGCAGCGTGAAGGCGGCGACGTAGGCGTCCGTCTGCGGCCCGGCGCCGAACGCGTAGGCAATATACGCCTCGCGGATGTAGCCAATCACCCGCGACAGCATCACCGCCGACATCAGCAACAGAGTCGCCGAGAAAGCCGTGTGCTGATGGGACGGTCGGAAGAACCGTAGAAGTCTGGTCATGATCATCGAGAAGCAGGGCCGCAGATTTACGCTGGCAACGCCGAACCTTTGTTATCCGTGCGCGAAACCGGAATTTTCCCTCAAAGCCTACCAGAGGCTCGTCTCCGCGACGGAGTTTATCGTTCGAATCCGGCGGCAGTGGTTCCTTTATTGACACTGGAGAGAATTCTTCTGCGAGCCGTTGGCCGAAGCGCAGCCTGCTCCCAGTCGAATCAGGTCATAGCGCTCCGCCGGGACGGGACCGATTGCAAAAGGCAAAGGCCCCGAATCAGCGGAATAGAAGCCAGCACCTAGCTCGCCACTCGCCGTCGTGATGCCAAGTCTCATGGGTATTTGAATGACCTCGTGCGAAGCCACGAATTCCGGACGCACTTCGAAAAGCCGACTAGTCTCGGCAATGGCGAGGTAATCTCCCGGAAGGCGCGGCGGGTCATTCACTACCACGGCATGCGCCCCGAACGACTCCATGTAATATTGAAATCCCCAATGGCCCATGAACCAGACCCCGCCTGGTGGGTTCCGCGTCTTCTCCTCGATCAGGTTTGCTGCCGTGCGCGCCGAGTTCGCCAGCTCGGCGTCAGCCCAAGTGAGCCAGAGCGAGACCGCTCCGCCCGCAGCCAATGCTATGCCCAACGCGGCAGGACGCCAGCGCATCGAGCTTAGCCGCAGCGTATCCTCGCGTCGCGCGAGTAGAATGCCAACTGCCGGAACCAGCGGCAGCACGGAACGGACGTTGATGGTCCAGTTCACGAAGCCGGTAAAGAGGAATGTCCCGAAAACCCAAAGCATCAGCAATAAGGAGTCGGCGTCTCTGCGTTTCCATGCGTCCGTAGCCGCCAGCGCCATCACGGAGAATCCGGCGGCGATGAAGAATGTCAACTCGATGCCGACCACGATCCAGTGCTGATAAAAATCGAACGGCCACAGGGTTTCGCCGAGAAAGAGCCGGCCAGTACTGATGAAAAATCCCGCAATTCCGCTCCCCACGCAGACTGCGAGAATTTTCTTACGCGTCCAGATCAGGGGCGCCAGCGTTAGCGCAGGCAGCGCGCAACCGCCTACGAAGCTGAGATCGACCAGGGTCTTGGCCAGGAGCGAAGACTGCCTCGCTCGCCGCATCCCGGTGGAGTGATGGGCTGCGCTCGTAATCATGCGCAGTCCGTAGACCGCCTTCGTCCAGTGTTGATATCCAGTCAGAATCAGGATGGGCGCCAGCAGGTACCAGGCCCAGCTTCCGAAACGGCGTAACCGCGCCAGCGAATACGCCGCGAGCAGCAGAATCAACGCTGCTCCGAAATACTTTGTCAGAGCGCACAAAGCGATCAGCAAGGCAGACGTGGCCAGATACACCGGCCTCCGCGGCTCAAGCCCTTCGATCCAGAAGATGATGGCCCAGATCCAGAGTGCCACCATCATCGTGTCGCACATTACGCTGTTGGCCGATACAAGGAATGCTGGCGCGAGAAGTGTGGCTGCGGCAGCCAGCAGCGGTGAATCTGTAAGCCGCTGCGCCAGCCGGTATGTGCCCCATAGCACCGCCAGCGCGGGCAGAAGAAACGCGAGATGCAAGGCCCGTTCCGACCATCCAACGATGCTCGCGGCCGCGGCAATGTAATAGCCCGCCAGCGGAGGATTCTTGGTTTCATACGCCATGGAAACCGCGTCGAGAAACCAATTGACTTTGAATCCGAAGGGATCAAGCGGGTGCTGAGTGATCTGCCGCGCCACATAAAGGAACAAGGTGTCGTCAATGTTGAACGCTTTTCCAGAAAATGGCAGCAGGCAGGCGAACAAGGCCACCGTGAGAAATAGGTAGGAACGAAGGTGCGAACGCTTAGCCTGAACTGTCTCGGTCGCCGATGCCATCAAGGGAGTGTAGCAAGGCGCCCGGAAATCTCGTCAGTGGCAAAGCAGGCTTTCCCGCCAGGATGATCTCTGACTCTAACCCACTAATTCCGCAATCACTTGCGCGATGAGGCGCGTTTGAGCATCGCTTGAGCGGTGGTGCATTGCCGCCACACGCCGTCACGCCGCAAAGTGGCTTCCAGGCGCAGTATGCAGGCGATCAAGCAAAGCCGCGAGGAGGCAAGCATGGCGAGTGGGATGACGGAGTTTTGTGAGCAGGTGAACCCGCGTGTGTTACTCGAGATAAGAAGACTGCGGCCCTTTCCAGAGATGCGGCGGCTGCAGGAAAGCTGGATGGCTGGGGCTGAGAGGCAGGCGTTGCTGTGGTTGGCCGCACGCACGCCGCAGTGGGTCGGTCCCGATCATCTGACGGTTCTTGGGCTCGCTGCGCAGGTCGGGGCGGCTGTGTGCTACGCGCTGGCTGCAGTAAACAGGCTTGCCCTTCTCGCCGTGATTGCCTGCCTGGCGCTGAATTGGCTGGGTGATTCACTCGACGGCACCCTGGCACGCTTCCGGCAACAACTGCGTCCGCGCTACGGCTTTTATGTCGATCACATGGTCGATACCTTCGGCGCGCTGGCGCTGATGGGTGGGCTGGCTTTATCGGCATACATGCACCCATCGATCGCCTTCGGCCTGCTGGTTGCGTTCCTCACACTCTCGATTCAGTCTTACTTAGCGACGCACGCCCTGGGAGAGTTTCGGTTGTCATTCTGGCGCTTCGGACCCACGGAGCTGCATTCTGCTGGCGATAGGCAACCTGGCGCTGCTTTGGAAGCCGCAAGTGCATTTCCTCGGCAGCGAATACCGGCTTTTCGACGTAGGCGGAGCGATTGGTCTGGCGGCAATGGCGCTCATCCTGGTTTTCTTCACTGGACAGAACACGGTGCGGCTTTATTGCGAAGAGAGGATCCCGAAGTGAGTCTCGCAAACTTGAGAAACGCGCGAGCAATCACGAATCGGGAAGGGCACGACTTCAGTGGCTGCGGAAAAACTCAATTCGCGGCGGCCTTGAAAGGGCGCGACTTCCAGTCGCGCCGCAAGAGCCCAATAAAATGAGCAGCGGCTTCGGCCGCGGAGAGAACACAACACAATCGCTGGAGTCCCACCCTCCTGCGCTGGTTGAAGTTCAATGCCGTGGGAGCGCTCGGCATCGGAGTGCAGCTGATCATGCTGTTTGTCCTGAACCGAGGATTCCACCTCAGCTACCTACCGGCGACTGCCCTCGCCCTAGAAGCCGCACTCATGCACAACTTCTTTTGGCACGAGCGCTACACGTGGGCGGACCGGGTTCGTCCCTCGTGGCACGAATCGCTGCCGCGGCTGCTACGCTTCAATCTCACCACCGGCGGCGTCTCCATCGCCGGCAATCTCGCCCTGATGCGAGTGCTGCTCGGTCTCGTCCACGTAAATTATCTGCTCGCAAACGGCGTCGCTATCGCGCTGTGCTCACTGGCGAACTTTCTGGTGAGCGAGGAGTGGGTGTTCGGAACGCGATAGAAACTCATCCGACCTCCAGCACAACCTTTCCGTAATTCTTGCCTTCCTGCAGCAGCTTGTACGCCTCCACGGCGCGGTCCAACGGAAACACCTGGCCGATGACCGGCGCCAGCTTCCGTTGCGCAATCCATTCCGAGAGCCGGATCCATGCGGGATTCATGATCTCAGGCTTCTGCGACAGGTAGGTCAGCCACAAGCCCTGGATGCTGGCCGACTTTGCATACAGCGCCCGCACATCGAGCTGCGGCTGCTTGCCAGTAGCCGTGCCGTATTGAATGACGCGTCCAAAATCGCGCAGGCAGCGCAGGCTCTTGGCGGTGTGCTCTCCGCCCAGCATTTCGAAGACGGCATCCACGCCTTCTCCGTGGGTAAGGTCCTTTACCACTTCCTCATAGTCGTGCTGCTTGTAGTTAATGCCGTGCTGCAGGCCGAGTTCTTTCACGCGCGCCAACTTTTCGTCGGATGAGGAAGTCCCGTACATTTCAACGCCCAGAATGCGGCCGATCTGTACCGCTGCGGTGCCCACGCCTCCGGCAACGGCGTGGATGAGCACGCGGTGGGTCTTACCCGCACTCGGCGGCTCGGTCATACCGGCCTGCCAGTAGGCAAGATAAGCGGTGAAATAATTCACGGGAAAAGCGGCGGCGTGTTCGTCGCTCCAGTGCTCGGGGACGGGCCAGAGCATGTTGGCGTTGGCGGCGACTCTTTCGGCGAAAGCTCCCCACTGGATGTAACCCATCACCCGGTGTCCGCTGCTGACTTCTACGCCGGAGAATTCGCGCCCGGCGATCAGCGGTGGCGCGGGTGTTCCGGGGTAGCCGCCTTGAGCGGTCATGAAGTCGGCAAAATTCAAGCCCCCGGCGGCGACGCGAACCAGCGTTTGTCCCGGCTTCAGAATCGGTTCGGCGGTATCTTCGACGGCGAGCCCCTCCGGACCGGACAGGCGGGTAATCATTAAAGCTTTCATGGAAGAAGTCTAGCAGGACGTACTCTTCGATTCGATTCCGCGAAACGCCTACTCCGTGATGCCCACCAAACCGTACCTCCGCGTTTTCTTGTCGGGGAAGAGGAACTCGTAGGTGCCGTAAACATCGTAGGGGTGGACGTCTTTCACTTTAGGTGGAAGATCCCTGGCTTTGTAGTCGCCCGGCATCAGGAGTGAGCTTTCAGCATCGAGGCCTTCGAGTTCATATTTCTTACCGTCCAAGATCACCTTCAGCCTTATCAGGCCGCGGCCGTTCACCCGCGCCGAAGTGACGTGGACGTTGATGGTGTAGGCGGCCGGGTTGGGTTCCGTGCCCGCCGAGGCCAACGCGGAGCAAACAAGCAGGACAACCAATGCCATCTTCTTCATATTTCCTCATTTCGATTTTCAGATCTGCCCGGTATTACAAAGCTGGCCGGCACACAAAAGTTGCGTCGCTCAAGGCCGGCTGACAATACTTTACCTAATAGGACTTTAGGGCTGATCTGGAGATGAGGCATTTCCGCGCATTGGCCGGGTTTCGAAGCACCCTCGGGCGCCGCATCAGGGGCGGAAAAAACAATAAGGTGGACCCTCGTTAGGTTAAATCCAGCAGAGCTGAATCCCAACTGAAAGAGTCCACCTTCCCGGATAAATCTGCCACCTACAGAACGCCGCCTACAGTGTAACGACCAGCGCGATCCGAACGCCGGGGTGCAGCAAGTCAAACAGGAAGTACTCTCCATCGATGTAGTCGATGTAACAGTCGTCCGTGTAAGCCCAGCCCGCAGGCCAGGCATCGACGAACTCGAAGGTGTAGCCGCCGTACTGAAACCTCGGCTGGCCCGCCACAATCACGCCGCGCGCGCTGAAGTGGTGGCCCTGGCCAAAGTGGGCCCGGAATTTGTCGTCAGGAATATGTCCGCCTTTGCCGGCCGGACGCGCTTGATCGCCCTTCACCTCGGGATGTTCCTGCTTGTCTTTTTCGGGCACGGCCTGATCGCGCGACTGTTCCTCGCGCTTCTGATCCTGTTTCTCCATCTCCTTATCTTGCTTGGTCGGCTTCGCCTCGTCCTGCTTCGGCTGAGGCTTGGGTTCTTCCTGCTTTGCCGTTCTGTCATCTTGCGGCTTGTCGTCTTGCGCATAGACAAAGGCTGCACTTCCGACCAACAGCGAGAGTATCGCTACGTTCAAAAATCTTAGAGCTCGCATGAGCATCCTCCAAACCATCGTGAATGGCTTTTTCCCTGGCCATCTGCACGCCCGTTCTGCAGTTCGCCGGAATCGTGACTTCAGATGCCAACGCGGCTAACTCAGGTCAGGGGATAAGACTGTAAAGGCGAACCGGGGAAACTGTAGGTTGGCGCTTTTTGAAGGTAGGCAGCGGGGCTTGTTTGTTCGTCCGGTTATTTAACTTCCGGTATATACTCTTGGCGTTGGATTACTGAGGTCCTCCCGGCCACGCCTCCATGGGCCGGGACGGGGCGTACATTCATCCCCCTAATTCTTGCGCGCCCCGCATACTGATTTGCCGATTCCTGCCCGGGGCGGCCAGGAGATGGCACCGGTGCATCCGCCCGAGTTCGGCGGAGCTGCATCCGGAGGAGGTCTTACTGTGGATTTGATTCTTGTACGTCTTCTTTTTGTCATCGTAGTTGCGGTTACCTGTTATGTGATCGCTCCCTTCGGACTACCTCGCGACCTGGATGCCGGGATCGGCGCACTGGTTGGGGCAGGGATTATCCTGTTCGAATGGAAGCTGCGCGGGGTGAGCCTGAAGCGGCTGATCGGCGCGGCCATCGGGAGCATCCTCGGCATCTGCGGCGCCTACCTGTTTGCCTTGGTGATCCGCAGCAGTGTGCCGCCCGGCAACACCCAGAGTTTCCTGCAAATCCTGGTCATGTTGCTGATGGCCTACGTGGGCTTGATCGTGGGCGCGAGCAAGGGCGACCTGCTAAATCTGGCGGCTTTGGGCGGGATATTTGGCGGCGAGAAGCAGGGCAAAAAAAGCTACAAGATCCTCGACACCAGCGTCATCATCGACGGCCGCATCGCCGACATTGCCGAAACCGGATTCCTCGATGGCATCATCGTCACACCGCAGTTCGTATTGCGCGAACTGCAACTGGTCGCCGATTCGGCCGATTCGCTGAAGCGCAACCGCGGCCGCCGCGGGCTCGACGTTCTGCAGCGCCTGCAGAAAATGGCCACGCTATCGATCCAGATTGTAGAGGATGATTTCCCCGCCGTCCGCGAAGTCGATCT
>PLIO01000083.1:15754-34040 GCA_003140075.1 Acidobacteriaceae bacterium
AAGGAATACAACCAGGGCGTCGCCTACCTCGATGACGGCACCATGGTGGTCGTGGACAACGCCCGAAAAATGATCGGCAAGACGATTGACGTGTCGGTCACGTCGGTCTTGCAGACCACGGCGGGAAAGATGATCTTCGGCAAGTGGGATGAACGCGCCTTTGCGCGGACGAGTGCGCCTGCCGTGCCCACAGTGCCGGCAATTCCCGCGGCGGTGGTGCCTGTGCCGCCGGTGTCGAGTGCCCTGGTGGAGACCAAGCCCACGCAGCCTTGAGAGGCCTGAGGGCCGTGCGGATTTGAACTCGCACCTCCGCACTCGTATACTTACAGCCCGCGATGAAGGTAGTTGTAATAATTCCGGCTGCGGGTCTGGGAACCCGCATGGCGCCCATGCCCGTCGGTGCCAAGGGCAAGCTAAAGAAGTCGCCGCCCTCCAAGCAGTTCACCGAACTGGGCGGTACGCCGATTCTCATCCATACCCTGCGCAAGTTCGCCGCGGTCGATGCGGTCAGCGAGATCTGGATCGCTCTGCGGGAAAATGAGATTGCAGGATTTCGCGCGCGCCTCGAGACCGAAGCCGGAGACGTCCTGAAGAAGAGAGTGGAACTCGTCGTCGGCGGCGAGCACCGCCAGCAATCGGTGGAGCACGCCCTCAACGCGGTTGCAGCCGCCGCGCATGACGATGACATCGTTCTCGTGCACGACGCGGTACGCCCATTTGTGACGCCGGAAATCATTCGGGACGTGATCGAGGCGGCGCGGAAATACGGTGCGGCCATTGCCGGCCTGCCTGCCGTCGACACCGTGAAGCAAGTCGAGCGCACGGCCGAGGGCGCACTGATCAAGGCGACGATTCCGCGCGCCGGCATCGTGATGGCCCAGACGCCGCAAGGGTTTCGCTACAGCATAATTAAGAAGGCCTTCGACGAAGCTTCAGCAGACGGACTCCTCGGCACCGACGAAGCTTCACTGGTGGAAAGATCGGGACACGACGTGGCCGTGGTGATGGGCTCGCCCCGGAATATCAAGATCACGGCCCCCGCAGACATGGAGCTGGCCGAGTTCTATCTAAAGAAATGAATATCTAGAAGCCATCTGGCTCGGTTGACATCCCACAGTTGTGTCATGCTGAGCGAGGATTGAGCTTCGCGAATGCGAAGCTCAACCGCAGTCGAAGCATCCCTACCTGTCACGAAGAGGGGAAGCAGAATGTCAAGATATCCAATACAGCTAGTCGAAGGCTGATCGGCAACGGGTGTGCCAATCGAGCCGCTTACCCGGAATCCGCTACCACCGCGATTCCAGCCCCATTCGCCGCGTCCAGAATCTTCTCTCCATCCAACAGCAAACATTTCCCCGCATCCAGCGCCAGGCAGGTTGCGCCCGCGGCCTGCATCACTTCGATGGTCTTCACTCCGATCACGGGAACATCGAACCGCATATCCTGATTGGGCTTGGCGATCTTCACCACCGTAAGGGCGCGGCTTAACGTGGAAGCGTCGCCTCCGCGCAGCGAGCCCATGATGTGCCCCGCGCGTTCGATAGCGGCGTCGGTCCCCTCCATGGCTTCGACCGCCACGCACGCCGCTTCGGCGATCACCACGGTCTGGCCAATATCATGTTGCGCCAACTGCCGCGCCACAACGCGGCCGTAGTCGATGTTCTTGCGCTCCTGCTCGGTAGGAGCGCGCTGGGTGAGCACTCCGGATTTCACCAGCAGCGGTTCGAGCAGCCATGTCGAATTCTCCAGCGTGATCCCTTCTTCCGCAAGAACGTTGGCCACGCCGCCCAGCAGACTGTCCGTGTTGCGCGTGGCCAGTGAGAGCAGAAGCTTGGCCAGCCTCCAATCCGGGCGTATGGAGGAAAAAATCTGTTTGTGCTTCACCTGCCCCGCCATCACGGCGCGCCGCACGCCTTCCCGCTGGAAAGTCTCGATCAGCTTCGAAAGCTCGCCCAGCGACAGCCAGTGGACCGAGGCCGCACCGCGATCCTCAATCTCAGGAAAAGCTTCCTCCTTGATCGCGACCACGACCACTTCGTACCCCCCCGCGTGCGCCGCGTCGAGCACGAGGAAGGGAAACTTGCCGTTGCCGGCGATCAGGCCGAGCTTTTCCTTGATGGAAGGCATTGAGGATTGACGGCGAACCTGTGCGGAACTCAGTCTAGCATTCAGCAGTCAGCAATCGGCATCCAGCCAACATGCACGGGCGACGGAAACAGAATTCCCTCGGACCGAAGGTGCGAGCTCTGATTGCGCCGTCGCTAATCCGGAAAGGTGCGTGGTTGAGTGCTGAGTGCTGACTGCTGAATGCTACTTGATAATCCCGCGCTCCGACGCCTCAATAAACCGAATCAGCATCTCAACATCCTCGCCCTTATCGGCCTCGGCCTTCAGCGTCTCCAGCGCCTGCGACGTATTCATCTTCGACGCCAGCAAAGTTTTGTAAGCATGGTGAATCTTGCGGACGCGCTCTTTGGAGAATCCGCGCCGTTCGAGGCCAACTTTATTCATCCCATAAGCATGCGTGTCGCGCGCAGCCGACGTCATCGAAAACGGCAGCACATCCTGCGTGATGGTCGTGCCCCCTCCGATGTAGGAGTGGGCGCCGATGCGCACAAACTGATGCACTGGACAAAGCGCTCCCACTACCGCCCATTCTTCCACCGTCACATGTCCGGCCAGCGTCGCGCCGTTCACCAGCATGCAGTGGTCGCCGATCACGCTGTCGTGCCCGATGTGCGCGTACGCCATGATCAGCGTGTGGCTGCCCACTCGGGTTACTCCGCCGCCTTTCACCGTGCCGCGGCTGATGGTGACGCACTCGCGAATCTCGTTGTGGTCACCGATCTCGAGCCGCGTCGCCTCGCCTTTGTAGGTAGTATCCTGCGGCGCCATACCGATGGCACAGAACGGAAAGAACGCGTTATCGGCGCCAATTTTCGCTGGCCCTTCGATCGCCACATGCGACACCAGCCGGCAGTCCTCGCCGAGTTCGACCTCCGCGCCGATCACGCAGTACGGACCGACCTTGCACGATGCAGGAACCTTGGCTCGCGGATCAATGATCGCGGTAGGATGGATCGCCGTAGGATGGATCGCCGTGAGATGAACATTCATGATTGAGTCATTAGCGTCGGAAGCTTGCTTCGTAGCCGGGGCGCTGTTCATTCCCCGTTCGCACCGTCAGCGCCTTCGCCGCGCCCGCGGGAACTATCGATGAGCTGGCAGGATACCGTGGCTTCCGCCACGAGCTTGCCATCGACATACGCCATGCCGTGCATCTTCACCGCGATCATACGCGGCACGGCCCGCCAGCCCTGCACCTCCACCTCGATCCGCAATTGGTCGCCGGGGCTGACGGGACGGCGGAACTTCGCCCGCTCAATGCCAGTGAAGACCATCACTTTGTCCGTGCGGTCTTCCACTTCGGTGAGCAGCAGCGCGCCGCCGGCCTGCGCAATCGCCTCCACTATCAGCACTCCCGGCATGATGGGCAATCCTGGGAAATGACCGTTAAAAAACGGTTCGTTGATGGTGACGTTCTTGATGGCCACGATGCGCTCTTTGCGCTTCAGCTCCAGTACGCGGTCAATCAGCAGAAAAGGATAGCGGTGCGGCAGAATTTTCAGGATGTCGTGGATGTCGAGCCCAGTCTTGGGTGCGGCCGCGTCGGTCACCGGGGGAGTGCTTTCAGTCATGTTCGGTTGAATCAGTGCGCGCTTGAATCGGTTCGTCTCAATCAGCGTGAAGATTATACTGTACCGCGTCGCAATTACGGCGGAGCGGCGACTCCCGCTCCACGAGAGGAAAGTGTGCCCATTAAGAAAACAACCGAATCGGCAATAGCCCCGGGCCATCCCGCATGGGCTGACCGCCTGCGCTATTTCTCAGAACGTCAGAACCATCTGGTCGAAACAATTCGCGACCTGGTCGAAATCGAATCCCCCAGCGACAACAAGCCCGCAGTCGATCGCATCGCCATATTCCTCGCTGCAAGATTTCAAGCCCTGGGCGGACGCACGCAGGTCCACCGCAGCAACCACGTCGGCGACAGTTTGCAGATCGACTTCGCCTCCCACTCTGGAGCGGCGAATCGCAAGCCCGCCCTCCTGCTCGGACACTACGACACGGTTTATCCGCTAGGCACGCTGGCCAATATGCCATGCAAGATCGAAAACGGCCGTCTTCGCGGCCCGGGCGTTCTCGACATGAAGTCAGGAATTGCGCTCATGCTCCACGCCATCGAAGCCTTGCAAGCATGGCACGGCGGCTTGCCGCGTCCAGTCACCGTTTTTCTGGTTTCCGATGAAGAGGTAGGCAGCCGTTCTTCGCGAAAGATCACGGAGGCATTGGCAGGGCAATCCGCCGGAGTACTGGTATTGGAGCCCGCCGCTGGACTTCGAGGCGCGGTTAAGACCGCGCGCAAAGGCGTAGGTGAATATACCTTGCGCGTCAAAGGCGTAGCGGCGCATGCGGGACTTGATCCCGGCAAAGGCCACAGCGCGATTCTGGAGCTGGCGCGACAGATCGCAGTAATCGCCAAGCTGAACAATCTTAAGCAAGGCCTATCGGTAAACCCAGGCGTAATTCACGGCGGAACGCGCACCAATGTGATCGCGGCCGACGCGTCTGCGCATATCGATGTCCGCATCAAAAGCGCCAAGCAAGCCTCCGGCATCGACCGCAAGCTGTGCTCTCTCAAACCATTCGACAAGCACTGCACGCTCGAGATGACCGGAGGTATCAACCGTCTCCCGATGGAGCGAACCGCCGGAGTGGCGGCGCTGTACAAGAAAGCTCAGGAGATTGGACGGCTAGTGGGATGGAAGCTCGAAGAAGCGGCCGTGGGCGGCGGCTCCGATGGAAACTTTACCGCCGGCATGGGCATTCCCACGCTCGATGGCATGGGCGGCGTGGGCGAGGGTGCTCACGCCGTGCACGAATTCATTGTCATCTCCGAACTGCCGCGTAGGGCGCTTCTCTTGGCGGGAATGATCGAGAGCGTTTGATGCTCTCCTTTGACTCCGCGGGTTGGGTAGCCTAGAATTTTCTCAGCGGCATCGGCTGTTTTTTGCAGGCTTCCCCGAGAGCGGCTGAGACGGAGGAGTTATGGGTGAGTTTTCGCTCTGGCATTGGTTGTTAGTGATAGCGATCGCCCTTCTGCTTTTCGGCACTAGCAAGTTTGCGGCTGTCGGCAAGGGTCTCGGCGAAGGCATCCGTAACTTTAAGGCCTCGATGAAAGAAGGGGAAGAACCCAAGAAGGAAAAAGAGGAAGAGAAGAAGTCTCAGACGGAGAAGTCCTAGCCCAGGATAGCTGGCCGCAGTTCAGAGTATTCCTCGCTCGCGTAACATCGCATATACCAGCGCCACCGGCAGTCCCACCACATTGCTGTGATCGCCTTCGATGCGCGGGATCCAGCGCGACGCGATGCCTTGGATCGCGTAGGCTCCGGCTTTGTCCATCGGCTCGCCGGTCGCCACGTAGTCCCGGATCTCATCTTCGGAAAGCTCGCACATGGTTACCTCTGTGATCTCGGAGAGAACAGTTGCCAGTTGCCGGTTTCTAGTGACCAGTCCTTCGCGGGTGCTTCCCGGCGGCGGAACGGTATGGGTTACAGTTTTACTGGCAACTGGCAACTGGCCCTCGGCAACTGGCCCCACAAGGCAGACTCCCGTAATCACCGCGTGTGTACGCCCCGATAACATTCGCAACATGCGGGCCGCGTCCTCGGCGTCGCGTGGTTTGCCGAGAATGCAATCATCGACCACGACGATCGTGTCCGCACCGAGCACATAATGATGCGGTTGATCTTGAAAAACCGCAAACGCCTTTTCTCGCGCCAGCCGCTCGGCGCAGTCGCGCGGAGACTCTCCCACAAGCGGAGTTTCGTCGATATCGGCCGGCTGCACCGTGAATGGAATCCCGGCGTTGCGCAGTAACTCCTGACGGCGCGGCGAAGCGGAAGCAAGAACGAGCATGCGACCAGATCCTAGCGGAAAGATTCCAGACGCCGGATTGTCAGCTCCGCACCAGGCTCTGCCAACTCGGTACTAGGTACTTGGTACTGGATTTTATCTGCTTCCCACCACCCCGCGCACCGATTCAATCAGCTTCGCGGAATCGTAGCCGATCCCGTCTTTGAACACAGTCTCAACGTTCTCAATATCTTCGATCTGCTTCGACGGATCGCCCTTGATGACAACCAGGTCCGCCTGCTTGCCGGCAGCGATCGTGCCAATGCGGTCCAGTTCTCCCAGAAACTGCGCGCCGTTTGCGGTCGCGATGTGAATTGCCTCAACTGGAGAGAATCCCGCTTCCACCAGCAACTCCACCTCGCGCTGATCGCCGAAGCCCGCAATCACGCCTCCCATCCCGGTAGGATCGAGCCCCGCCAGCAACAACCCACCGGCTTGCGCGAAAGCATGTTCGAATTCCATTTCCTTCTGGAATGCCGCTGGCCAGGGAGAAACGTCGCTTCCGTAAGCCTTGCGCAACCCGCTCGCATCGCTCGATCGCACTCGATTCCAGAGCACCGCACTGCGAGCATCGGGAGAAAGCGCGTCGAGCACTCGCTTCTCCATCGTAGGCCGTCCCGTGAAACTCCCCATCTCGAACACCGGAAGCGTTGAAGTGACGGCAACGTGGCGCTGTACCAGATCGAGAATCATATCGTGCAACGGCCCCGTCTTCACGTCGAGCTTGGCCATAAGCTCGGGATTCTCCGACGACTCTGGGCATTCTCCCGATTTCTTCGTGGGAAGGAATTCCGTATCGACGAACAGCCCGTGCTCCAGATCGTCAATGCCAATCGCCGCAGCTTCGCGAAATCCGATCGAGCAAAGATGCCCGGTAACTTTCGCGCCGCGTTTATGCGCCGCAGTCACGGCAGCGGAAAGCTCCGCCGGAGTGATGAACATGTACGCCTTAAAGCTGTCCACGCCCTGGTCCAGCCAGAAATTCACGGTCTTCGTGGCATCGTCTGGCCCGGTGAGCTGGTGCATCTGCAGCGCCCAACTGCCCGCCCCTTCCAGATAAGGTCCGGTCACGTGCATCTTCGGCCCGGGCGTTTCGCCTTTATCAATCTGCTTCTTGAGCTCAAGGTCAGTGTAAGGTTCGAGCGCACCTGTGGTGCGGATCGTAGTCACTCCCCCGGCCAGGTACAAACGCGGAAAGCTGTACGCCATCTCACCGAAAATGCCGTTGCCCATGGGGTAGAACATGTGATCGTGCATGCCCACGAGGCCGGGGATTACGCTGTAACCATGCAGGTCCAGCACCTGCGCGTCTTTCGGGACACTCGCCGATGCCGCATCGGAAACGGATTCTATCTTTCCCTGGCGGAGAAGAATTGTCTGATCTTCGCGCGGAGCCGCGCCCGTGCCATCAATCACGCGCACGTGCGTTAAGGCCACCACCGGCGCATCCACCTTCACAAATCCGCGCACCTGCGGCGACAAAGTTTGGCCCGAGGCTACC
Source organism: Acidobacteriaceae bacterium (assembly GCA_003140075.1). GTDB lineage: Bacteria > Acidobacteriota > Terriglobia > Terriglobales > Acidobacteriaceae > Sulfotelmatobacter. The sequence goes on from PLIO01000083.1 coordinate 23,232, forward strand.
CCCGCCACAAACAGACAACAGATCAATGCAAAAGCAGGCTTCCGCATAATGTGCTACCTCAAGTGAAAAATCTGGTCGGAGGATTGTAACGGATGGAGAAGCAATCGGCGAGTCGCAGTATTCGCGGGTAGTGCCTCATTATGACTGACGCACTACCTATCGCGGGTAGTGGCCGAAATGTGCGATTTCGACCACTACCCATTCGCGCATGCATTCGCGCCCCGGAGGGGCGCTTGACGATAGCCCGGCGCGTTCAGCGCCGGGTAAGTCCGCAAATCGTGACACGTCCCGGAGGGACGCCTGAACCTTGCCTACGCTTGGGAACGAAAAGGATGTCAACACCCGAGCTGCCTCCTAACTGAGAACCGCTCCCCGCCTGCTAAAATCAAAGATTAGCCTACAGCCTCTCCAACCACTTGCCAGTTGCCAGTTTCGATCCGGTTTTACTGGCAACTGGCCGCTGGCAACTGAATCTATGGACGCAGCTTTCCTCCGCAACTTCGCCATCATCGCGCACATCGACCACGGTAAATCCACGCTGGCAGACCGCCTGCTGGAATTGACCGGCTCTCTCACCGCGCGCGAGATGCAGGCCCAGGTACTCGACTCCATGGATCTCGAGCGCGAGCGCGGCATCACCATCAAAGCCCACGCTGTGCGCATGATGTACACCGCGCACGATGGCAATACCTACCAGCTCAACCTCATCGACACTCCCGGCCATGTGGATTTTTCCTACGAAGTCTCGCGCTCGCTCGCCTCGTGCGAAGGCGCACTGCTCGTAGTTGACGCATCGCAAGGTGTCGAAGCGCAAACCCTTGCCAATGCCTACCTGGCGATCAATAACGGCCTCGAAATCATTCCCGTCATCAACAAGATCGATCTGCAAAGCGCCGACATCCCGCGCACCAAGGAAATGATCGAGAGCGCCGTCGGCCTCGACGCTTCCGATGCCGTGCTCATCAGCGCAAAAACCGGCCAGGGAGTGCCCGACGTTCTCGAAGCCATCGTCAAGCGCGTGCCTCCGCCGAAAGGCAACCCGGACGGCCGTTTGCAGGCACTCATCTTCGACTCCTGGTTCGATGCCTACCGTGGCGTGGTGATTCTCACGCGAGTTTTTCAGGGCACGCTGCGCAAAGGCCAGCGAATTCGCCTGTGGTCGAACGGCACCACGTTCGACGCCGAAACTCTCGGAGTGCAAAGCCCCAAGCCGGTTGAGATCGAAGAACTCAAAGCCGGCGAAGTCGGATTCCTCATCGCGAACATCAAGAACGTCGCCGACACGAAAATCGGTGACACCATCACCGACGACGCCAATCCCGCCTTCGACGCGCTCCCCGGCTTTGAAGAAATCAAGCCCATGGTTTTTGCCGGCCTCTACACCGTCGACGCCCACGAGCACACCCGGCTGCGCGAGGCGCTGGAAAAACTCCGCCTGAATGATTCATCGTTTTTCTTCGAGCCCGAAAGTTCCGTCGCGCTGGGTTTCGGCTTCCGCTGCGGTTTTCTCGGCCTGCTGCACATGGAAATTATTCAGGAGCGCCTGGAACGCGAGTTCGCCCTCGAACTCATCACCACCGCTCCCGGCGTGCGCTACAAAATCTACAAGACCGATGGCGTGATGATCGAAGTCGACAATCCCTCGCGCTGGCCCGACCCGAGCGAGATCGCGAAAATCGAAGAGCCGGTGATTCTCGCAACGATCCTCACCAACGAAGAGTACGTCGGCGGAATTCTAAAGCTGGTCGAGGACAAGCGCGGCAAGCAAAAAACTTTCGAGTACGTGAGTTCGTCGCGCGTGATGTTGCACTATGAGTTACCCCTGAACGAAATCGTGCTCGATTTTTACGACCGCCTGAAGTCGGTCTCGCGCGGCTACGCTTCGCTCGATTATCACCTCGCCGACTATTGGGAGTCGCCCATGGTCAAGCTCGACATCCTGGTCGCGGGCGAACCGGTGGATGCACTCTCCATCATCGTGCATCGCGATTTCGCCTACGACCGCGGCAAGGCGTTGGTTGCCAAAATGAGGCAACTCATTCCCCGGCAAATGTTCGAAGTCGCGATCCAGGCTTCGATCGGCGCGAAAATTATCGCTCGCGAAACCGTCTCTGCCATCCGCAAAAACGTCATCGCCAAGTGCTATGGCGGCGATATTTCGCGTAAGCGGAAGCTGCTCGAAAAACAGAAGGAAGGCAAAAAACGAATGAAGCGGATCGGTCGCGTCGATATTCCCCAGGAAGCCTTCCTGGCCGTGCTGAAGGTCGGCGAGGACAGCAATTGAGTAGAAGTGACGTGGAAGAGCGGCGCTTCAGCAGCCTGCCCTGAGCGAAGCCGAATGGGCCGCGTAAAGGGCCAATAACCGACGCGGGCTTCAGCCCCCGAGGGCCCCCGCTTAAGCAGCGTTGCTATCCAACTTGCCCCCGCGGAATCGGAATGTCAGGACCCTCAAATGTGCAAATCCCCAAAACAGGAATTGGCTGGCTATTCCGGGCTGCTGACAATGTTAATATCGAGTGAAGTGCCTAACTGATTACTATTCAGAGCCTTACGGGGCGGAAGATATTCCAGAATGACCTGGCTCACTGATTTTTGCCATCGGTCATTTTTCCGCCATCCAGCAATTCCACAAGCTTTTCCACAGCTTAAGTCGATGGCTGCAACTTACAGCGCGTAAGGCACTTATCGGGGGAAGCTACAGGAATCCCTGTATCCCCGGAATCACTCTTCCGGCGCCAATCCACCCTCCACCATCGTCTCGAATCTGGTGCAGTTCTTGATGAACGCCAGGTTGAGCCTGCCGATTGGACCGTTGCGTTGTTTGGAAATAATGATCTCTGCCTTGCCTTGTAGGTCGGGATCGTCCTGCTTGTAAACTTCCTCGCGGAAGATGAACATCACCAGGTCGGCATCCTGTTCGATCGATCCCGACTCGCGCAGATCGGCAAGTTGCGGACGATGGTCGCCACCGCGGCTTTCCGGAGCGCGGCTCAACTGCGAGAGCGCAATCACCGGCACGCTGAGTTCTTTGGCCAGCGACTTCAGCCCGCGCGAAATTGCCGAGACTTCCTGTGTGCGATTCTCGTAACGCTTGCTGCCTCCCGACATGAGCTGCAAGTAGTCCACGATAATCAGATCCAGTTTGCCCTGCGATTGCTTGAGCCGCCGTGCCTTGGCGCGCATCTCGCTCAACGAGATGCCTGGCGTGTCGTCGATGAAAATCGGCGCATGCGCCAGCTGTTCCATGGCCCGCACCACCTTGCGCGTGTCGTCCTGCCACAGCGATCCGGTTCGCATTTTGTGCGCATCCACTTTGGCCTGTGAACACAGCAAGCGCATCAGCAGCGCCTCGCGCGACATTTCCAGCGAAAACACCCCCACCACCTGCTGGTCTTCCACCGCAGCGTTTTCCGCGATGTTCATGGCAAACGCCGTCTTGCCCATCGAAGGCCGCGCCGCAATGATCACCAGATCGGAGCGCTGCAATCCGCTGGTCATCTCGTCCAAATCGGTGTAGTGCGTGGCCAATCCGGTAATACGCTGGCCGCGTTGCAGCAAAGCATCCACCGAGCCGAACGATTCGCGCACGATCTCCTGCACGTCCATGAAGCCCCGCCCGATGCGCTTCTCCGAGAGCTGGAAGATGGCCGCCTCGGCATCGCTCAGCACCTCTTCGGCAGCATCGGATTGATCGGCCGCCCGCGCGATCGCCGTATTGGCCGCGTGAATCAGCCCGCGCAGCAACGCCTTGTCGCGCACGATCTTGACGTAGTGCTCGATGCTCGGCCGGTCGGGAACCCCATCCAGCAGGCTGGACACGTAGCCGACGTCGCCAATCGCCTGCAAGTCTTTGTGCCGGTCGAGTTCCTCGATCAGCGTAATCATGTCGATCGGCCGCGACGATTCCTGCAAATCGACCATGCGCGAATAGATACGCCGGTGCGAGTCGAGTGAGAAATCCTCGATCCGCAGATGCTCGGCCGCCTGGTTATAGGCAAAGTTATCCAGCAGGATCGCGCCCAGAATCGAGCGCTCCGCTTCTACGTTCGCGGGAAGAGTGCCGATGTGGTAGTCCGTGGTTGCCATCTAGCGCTGGCCTTCGTCGTCAATCATTTTAGAGGCGAATGGAAAACGAAAATATAGCATAAGAGGCAACCTTCGCTCTCCGCCGGGGAACGCCGCGAGAGAGACAGGAATGAACAGTGAGACACCGCGGGGCGAAAGGGGGGCGAAAGGGGACGAATGGCTGTGCAGATACTGTGAACAGTTCTCCTTTTCTGTGGAAGCCTCGCGAAAACTAGTCCCTTTCTTCGGACAGTCCACCATCATCCGCTGGCCGCAGAAAAAGGACGAAGAGAATTTGACCTTATGTCTCCCGTTGGTTTCCAATGAGCCATCCTCATGCCCTCCGATCCGGAAGACAACCAACCCCCCGCCGCACCAGAAGAGAAACTGCTCCGCCCCTTCATGCCCGAACTGGACATGCTCCGCGGCATCGCGGTCCTGGGAGTATTGCTGTTGCATGGCTTCTACTGGCGATACGGAAGCTCGTCGTTTGGGTCCTGGTCCGGCAGGTTCATGGAGGCCACTCGATTCGGTTGGACGGGCGTAAACCTCTTCTTTGTGCTCTCGGGTTTCTTGATCACGGGCATTCTGCTCGACTCCAAAGACAAGCCGCACTTCTATCGCCGCTTCTATACCCGCCGTGCCTTGCGTATCCTGCCCGCCTACTACGCGCTGCTGATTCTTTTGCTGCTGCTGCGAACCTCTTCGGCGGCCTTTGTCGGCCTGAGCTTCCTCTACCTGGCCAACATGACGGAATTCTTTGGCGTGGCCTGCGGTTACGGGCCGCTATGGTCGCTCGCGGTCGAGGAGCACTTCTACATTCTCTGGCCGGCGGTGGTCCGCAAAGTAACTATGCGTCACCTCGCCATGGTCTCTGCTGCGATTGTTGTGTTCGTTCCCCTTCTGCGCGCCGCATCTTTCGCTCTGGGTTACAAAGGTGGGCTGGACTGGTACACCTGGTTCGTCGCCGACGGTTTGGCCGCAGGAGCCTTGCTTGCCATCCTCCTTCGCACCGCGATCACCAGAAAACAAGTGTGGAAACTGTGCTGGCTCCTCATGGCGTCGTCCGCCGCGCTGGGCGTCGCCGGACACCCCTTCGGCATCGACACGCGCAATCGATTGCTGGGCGCGGGTCTTCAGTACACCACGATTAACACATTCTTTGCCGGCGTTTTGCTGCTGTTTCTGCTGGCTGGCACCAGCGCGGCCAGGCGCTACGTAAACATCTCCGTGCTTCGCTTCCTCGGCTACCTCAGCTACGGCCTCTATCTCGACCACTTGCTGGCCTTTCGCATCTACGACTGGACTTGCCAGCGTCACTTCCCGCAACTGGTCCCAGCATCCGGCCATTTCGCGCTCGTGTTCCTGCGCTTCGCCCTGGCCAGTGGCGGTGCGATCGCTGTCGCCTACCTCTCGCGCAAATATTTTGAGGAACGATTCCTGCGCTTGAAGGACTCTCTCGTACCCAAGTCGCTCGAATTAGAAGGGAAGATAATAGACGCTCCCGCCCCGCACGGAACTACGCAGGCGGCCTAGCAAGAACTTTCCTGCGATTTCTCTTGGTCGCAATCCCGCTCGTCATGCTCCAAAACAAATGCGACCGGGCCAGCCACCCGGTCGCATCGTTCGTGGATCTCTCGTCTTGCCTTCCCGCCGCTAGGAGCAGCGGGTCGACGGTACTGGTCCGACAGCGCTCACACTTTCGCGGAGTGCCACATTTACCAGTACTGGCGGCAGAGCATGATTCTGCGAATATGATTCGGAGAACCACTGCTCTGCAACCCCTGCGGTGGCTAGCGGCCCAACCTGCTCCAAGAGCAAGCTGTAGAGGAGGCCGCAATGCCCGGGCAACCGGTACGCGCTCACGCGCGCTTCCAATTTTCCCCCGGCAATTCACCCTCGAGAATTGCCGGTCTGCCGCCGGCTTCACCGCGATCGTCGTGCGGCAAGCCGTGAGAATTGCCACGTATTCGCTGAACCCACTCTCAGGCAGAATGTTGCGACCCGCAACCGAAAAACATTTCGTCCTTGTGAAGAAACTGTGGACGATGAGACTTGCTTGTGGAAGGCTGAGGAAAAGCCCGCACGAATCGCGGCCCGAGAAATGTGCGCTTCAATCATTCAATAACTTAGACGTTGTGAAGAAATAACCCTCCGCGTTCATTCGCTCCATTCTTCTGGAAATTCTTCAGTGCAGCCTTGAATGCTATCGAGGTAGCCCGGTGTGGGCTTGGCACCGAGTAGGTTCCATGCCTCCCTATATTCTTCGTATTTGGCCTTCGGTGTGTTGGGATGGAGCGTAACCGAGCCCTTGCCCCAGGTTTCCTCTTCTGGGATGATGTACCAGGAGTTCTCGTGAACCACGTAGGCTGCGAGAAAGTCGAAGGAACCGGGCGGATAGGGCTTGTGCCCGCCGCGCACGGTGCAAACATAGGCATTTCCGAATTCGGATTCGAGGATGGTGGATTTGACCTGCACGGACACGAAGTGGCGGGTGCGCCCCACGACGAAGTCGAAGCTCCGCATCTCTCCCCAGGGCTTGCTGATCGGCAAGCCCAGTTCGATGGCGCGCGTCATGAAAACCGTTTCGGCCCACTCTCCGCGAAGTTTCTTGTTGGTGATTGTCGTTTTCTGTTTTTTTCGGTTCTTCCAGTCTTTCGGTCTTGTCATGCCACTACCTCAGAACGAAAAAGGCGGCATTCGAGGGAAAACTCGCGAATCCCGCCTTATGGTTTTATTCGACAGGAATTAAAAGTCGAAGGCAAGAGAAATTGGAAGAATAGAGTGGGAACAATTCCCAAAATGGGAAAGTGAAAGAGGGCGCGCTCGCCCCTTCTCGTCAACCTAAGAGGTAATTTTGGGGTCAACCCCCAAGTCGAGTATTCGTGGAAGACGAAGACCGGTTACTTAGCTCCCTTTTGTCTCGTAACACTCTTGGTCGACCTCTTAGTCGTGGTTTTCTTTGTTGCTACTTTCTTGGCAATTGCCTTCGGACGCTTGGCGGCCGGCTGGCCTGTGCTCACATCAAAGCTCAAGAGCTTTCCAGCAACTAACCTTGTAGTACTAACCTCCGGCGGTGCCAATCGGCCCGGCTTCTCCGCCAAGTTGTAGACAGGATTGCCTCCTTTATCTATGATGGCGTGGCCATTGCCGTCAACGGCAGCTTGTAACTCCCGCTCAGTCATTTGTGAATGGTTGAGGCCGGAAATCGCTGCGATGATGCGCGATATCGCCCCGCCGACAAGGGCGGCAGTCACCCCTGCCGAAAGGATGGTGAGGTACGGGTCGCGCAATTGTGGCCGGCCTGCAAGCGATAACCCGCGCAACTCGGTGTGAATGTCTTTCTTGTGAAGCTCGGCTTGAAGGTTAATCTTGTTGGAGGCGAGAGCTCTACGAAGCCGCTCCGATAGTTCGATGTAAATGGGCCCGGAAGACAAAGCACCCTCCCATGGATGTATCGAGGTGAAATGGTACCACGCTAGGTAGCGAGTAGACATGCCCAAAGTGAAGATTCTCTTCGTCTCAGCAAACTCGATTGTCGGCGCGAAATTGAAAGTGGACGCTGAGTATAACGCCGTCGCTCATCGGCTCGACGGGAATAGACGCTGGGAACGGCCTCGTTACAATCCTTCTGCCACGTGGGAGATTGTGATCGATGAAATAAAAAGCTACGAGCCTGACATCGTGCACTTCAGCGCTCACGGCGGCCCGTCCCAGGAAATCGTTCTGAACGACGAAAATGACCAGCCGAAAGCTGTTCCTACAAAGGCCCTGGAGCAACTGTTTCGGGTGATGAAGGGGAGTATCCGACTGGTCGTAATGAATTCCTGCTTCTCAGCCCAGCAAGCAAAGGCCATCTCCAAACATATCGACTGCGTGGTGGGAGTGCGATTGGGGATCGCTGACGACACGGCAACTAAGTTTTCCCCAAGATTTTATGAGGCCCTAGGGGCGGGACAGTCGGTGGCCAAGGCATACGACGAGGCCATGATTTCCGTCTATGGGAATGAGCGTGATGATCGGCAAGTTCCTCGCATCTTCAAGGGCAGCGTCGCGCCCAAACAGATATTTTTCGGGAAGATTGGACGAACACAGCCAAAGAACGGTCGCCGGTCCAGCAGAATTTCGAAGGTTCGAAAAAGACCGAGCAAAACGGACAGCGAGACGCTGACTATTAAGGCATACGCTCCAGAGTCCAGCTGTGAATCTTTGCATTGGGATGTCAAGATAGACGAGGAGGGTGATGCATACAACGAGATGACCTATGAGGGTATTGTTTTGCCCGTTGGCCCGCCACCCTATTTGCTCAAGCTCCCGGCCGCCGAAGTGCAATCGGGCCATACGAGCGAATTCGAGCTGATAGACGCCCGCACCACGGTTGAAACATCCTTGCAGCCAGTTAGCATCGCCTCGACCCGAGTTGAAATGAATGTGAAGTTCGTCAATCACCCCACCCCAGACGATCCGGCTCGCTTCGCGATTTCCTGTTGGGATTGGAACGTCTATGCCATGAATCTCGAAGAATTCCGCGACAAGCCCCATTTTAGCGATACCACGAACGGGGTCGACTACGCCCAGAAATTTGTTCCCGAAACGTGGAAGATATTCACACTCACCATCCAGTTCCCGCCGCAGATGGTTTTTGCCACATTGCCTTACTTTGAGATCCACCATCCTCCCGGGGCATCGGAAAAAGGAAAAAATGGCGCTCTCTCACGCTACTATCGGCACTGTTTTAATTACTCTCCTGCTTTGAACCAGGCGCATTTATCGGTCCAGGAGCCGCCCTCGCAACTCTGCTACCGAATTTCCTGGCGGTTGGGCCAGAGTCATACGCCCGTCGCATCGCCACTGACTGGGGTGCAACGACAGCGGCAACGGGCTTTTGCAGATATCCTCTTGCGAATGCGCCGTACTCTGGACACTGACGGAGTAGAGAAAGCGGACGCGCTCAAGCTGCAGGAGGGGGTGAATTCGGTACTTGCTTCGGTAGCAGAACACGTGCAGAAGATGCTGGATGGAGCGGAATTGGACCCCGCGACCCTGGAAATCAGCCTGATGGTGCTCGACCAGGAACACAAGGAAAAGTCGCCCACGAACGACGTTGAATACCCCGTCCTCCGCTTCGTGGCCGGCACACTCCTCCGAGATCCGGCATATCGGGATCTTTTTTTCTTCGTGGGAGATGGCAACGCGGGGCGAGCATGGAAACACCGGATGGCGCGCGTCTACGACCCGGCCGAAAACGATCCCAAGCGGCGCATCTATAAGCCAGCCAACTCCTTTCGCCACCTCTTTCTAGTCAGCGTACCTTTAATCGATCCGGCCTCGAATGGCTTGATTTACGCAATTCTGAACTTAGGCACAAAGTCGGACGATCAGGCGGAGTTGCTTCGGAAATTCGGTACCGCTCCCGGAATCGAGGACCTGACGAGTCATGCTCAGTCTTATGTCTTGAAGCGGTTGAAGGAATTGATTAAACTGATCTAATGGCAGTCAGAATTAGTCGCGAAATTGCCTTCGGCGGAGGAAGCAGGGGTTTCCGCTTCGAAAACCACAACGACCGAGCCGGTGATCGAAAGCAGTACCAAAGAGGCCTTACGCTCGAGAAGGCGCGACTCCGCCCAGGTTCTTTGGCGCAAAGGCTTTTCGATCGTCTCTCCTACCAGAAATATGAGAAGGATGAGGCCGCTTGAAAAACCGCTGCTCGGTTTGAGCCCCCGGCTGGGCCCACCCCCATCGCCAACCGCTAAGCATCCCACCAGCCAAAGTCCCGCGAGACAACCTAATCCCCTATATCGGAGGGCAGTGTCCAATTGGGAACTTCCTCGATGTCCAAGAACGTGGCAGAGTTGTGTGGTCGGACCGTTTGGCGCTAGAATAATCAACTTTATGGCAGTAAGAATCACCCGCAAAATGCCCTTTGGAGCCGGAAGCAAAGGTTTTCGCTTCCGCAATTACGCCGACGCCACCGCCGACGGAGAGCGTTACAGGGAGGGCTGCGCTCTGGAAGAAGCACGCTTTCGTAGGGGCTCCCTGGCAGAAAAGATGTATCAGCGTCTTTCCCGAAGGGACAGCATCGGACCTGATCTGAGCCGAGGATCGCGAAAGAAGTAAAAGAGAAGCAGGGCGGACAGGAGTGTCCGCCCGACACGATTCGGCTAGTCCCTCACCCCATCCATAAACGCCCTTAACTTCCTCGACCTCGACGGATGCCGCAGTTTGCGCAGCGCCTTGGCTTCGATCTGGCGGATGCGTTCGCGGGTTACGGCGAACGACTGGCCGACTTCTTCCAGCGTGTGCTCGCTGCCGTCTTCGAGGCCGAAGCGCATTTTGATTACTTTTTCTTCGCGCGGAGTCAGCGTGCGCAGGACCTGTCCGGTCTGGTCCTTGAGGTTCACGTTGATCACGGCTTCGGCGGGCGAGACTACGGCGCGGTCTTCGATGAAGTCGCCGAGATGCGAATCTTCTTCTTCGCCTATCGGAGTTTCGAGAGAGATCGGTTCCTGCGCGATCTTCAGCACCTTGCGCACTTTCGCCACCGGGATGTCCATGCGCTTGGCGATTTCTTCGCTGGTCGGCTCACGTCCCAGCTCCTGCACCAGCTGCCGCGAGGTACGGATGAGCTTGTTAATGGTTTCGATCATGTGCACCGGGATACGGATGGTCCGGGCCTGATCGGCAATCGCGCGCGTAATGGCCTGGCGAATCCACCAGGTCGCATAGGTCGAAAATTTATAACCG
>PLIO01000096.1 GCA_003140075.1 Acidobacteriaceae bacterium
CATTTCGTCGCGGTAAAGGTTGACTTCGACTCTGCTCCAGAACTGGTGGCGCAATTACAACGCGCACAGGCTGTGCTAAACCTTCCTGCAGGGTTGCCTCTCACCTCTTTCATCACTCCCGAAGGAAAGCTGTACTTTGGCGGAGGATACCTGCCGTCCGAGCGCAAGGGTGACAAACCACCATTCAGAGAAGCAGCGGAAGAAGCTCTGACGCGCTATGCCGATCAAGGCAAAATCGAAAAAGAATCATTTCAATTGGAGATTCCGAAGTGACCATAAAAAAGATTGCCCTGCTCCTGGGTTTGTTTCTGCTGGCGGTGCCTACTGTGTTCTCCATCGACAACTTGAAACTCAATGAGCACCTCGATTACGGAAGTGACAGCCTCGACGGTCCACTCATTACTGGATCGGACGCTCGATCAGGATTTGTTCCAGGCAAACCAAACTACGTGATCATCTACGGCGAAGGATGCTTCAACTCAAAGAGGCAGGCACGCCGGACGGTTGAACTGTACAACAAGTACCGCTCCAGGGTGCACTTTGTGGTCATCGATCTTGACGTTCAACGCTCGCCTGAACAGCAACAATTGGTCAAGGTGTACTACAAAGGCTACATCCCTCACGTGCTCGTTTTGAATGGACGCGGCGAACCCGTCTACAACCAATCTGGCGAGGTGGATTCGCGAGTGATTGAAGATCTCTTCAACGGATCTGCCAGCCAGTGAGAAGCGAGATTTCCATGCATTCGAGGGATGGGAGGACTGCTCGGAACGTGCGACCGGAATTTGCCGGCAAAACCGGTTTGATTTATTGGCGGATCCAGCGGCACCGGGAAAGCCGTAGGATCACTTCAGCTTGAAAAACGGGCTGAGGCGGTCCTTATTATGGGCAAAAACCAAAAGAAACTCCTGGTAGTCAAATCTTTGCAAAGCGAAGCGCTTCGGCCTTCCGGGATTCTTTGATCGATCTATACGCTAGGCGGCCTTCTTCAAATCAATCTTTGGGAAGTCGATTGTAGAGTTTATGCCAGCCGCCACTGGAGATCGATCCAGCCCGTTCCCGCCCGAGAATGCGACTGGAAACTATGTCAAGATCGTACAGCGGCTGCCGGTGCGGATACGCTTCAACCCGAATCAGCGCGACTTGGATAAGTCGCGTCCCGGCATGTCCGTCGAGCCCAAGGTTCACCTGAATTGACGACAGCCTGTTCTCGGACAGGGAAGGCACAAAGCAATGGCGTATCAACCTATCGAAAATTACGGAATCATCGGCAACATGCGGACTGTTGCTCTGGTAGGCATGAACGGTTCGATCGATTGGTACTGCTACCCGCATTTCGATTCGCCCAGCGTTTTTGGGGCGATCTTGGATGACAAAAAGGGAGGCCGCTTCCAAATCTCCGCCGCCTCTGACGGCGTGCGGCACAAGCAGTTTTATTGGCCTTCCACAAACGTATTGGTTACGCGATTCTTAATGGCGGACGGAATTGCCGAATTGGAAGACTTCATGCCAGTGGGGCTACCCTCCGAATCGTCTGCGTATCGCCATGTATGCCGTCGCATTCGCTGCGTCAGGGGAACGGTGCGCATTTCGGTCATTTGCCGCCCAGCCTTCGATTACGGACGACAGACGCACGAGGCGCTGATCGGAACTAACGGGGCAACATTCAAGTCGGGCGGTTTGACCTTGGCTCTTTCGACCGCGGTGCCACTCAAGAATGACGGACACGGAGGAGTGTCTGCCAAGTTCGTTCTCTCGGAAGGAGAATCGCAAGTCTTCGTCCTTGGGGACGACTGCGCCGAGGGTGCTGTGCCGTGTCCGCCGTGCGAAAAAGAGGCTGAGGAGCTACTTCGGGGGACCGTGAAGTTCTGGCAAAACTGGCTCTCCGCCTGTACTTATCACGGGCGTTGGCAGGCGCAGGTGCACAGATCAGCACTGGCGCTGAAGCTCCTTACTTTTGAACCCACCGGAGCGATCATCGCAGCCCCCACCACCAGCTTGCCTGAAGTCATCGGAGGAACTCGCAACTGGGACTACCGGTACACATGGATGCGCGACGCTGCTTTCACGGTTTACGCCTTCTTGCGCCTGGGCTTCAAGGATGAGGCCGCCGCCTTCATGCGCTGGATCGAAGAGTACGCGTCGAAGCACGCCCATCCAAATGAGTCAGGTGCGGTAGTCTTCACCATCGCAGGCGACGACAAACTTCCCGAGCAGACACTGGATCACTGGGAAGGGTATCGAGAGTCCGGACCCGTGCGCATCGGCAATGCAGCGGTTGCGCAGTTTCAGGGAGACATCTACGGCGAGCTCATGGACGCGCTCTACTTGTCCAACAAGTATGTGAGTCCTACCTCATACGACGTTTGGGTCAAGGTCCGCGCACGTCTTGAGTGGATTTGCGAGAACTGGCAGCTTCCAGACGCCGGCATTTGGGAGATGCGGAATCGGCAGGAACATTTCGTTTATTCAAAAGTCATGAACTGGGTTGCTTTGGATCGTGGTCTCCGCCTTGCCGACAAGCGAGCGCTTCCAGCCGACCGCGCTAAGTGGCTGAGGGAACGGGACAGAATCTATGAAGAAGTGATGGCTAAGGGCTGGAACGAGAAACGCCGCGCATTTACGCAGTTTTACGGCAGCGATGACCTGGACGCGTCGCTCCTTATTATGTCGCTGGTCTTCTTTATGGCTCCCACCGATCCGCGGATGATCAGCACCATAAACGCGATCCGCAAGAATCCGGGAGATGGAGGTCTTGTCAGTGACAGCCTCGTCTATCGTTACCCACCGCAGGCCCTCATTGACGGACTTCCAGGAGCGGAGGGTACTTTCAATATGTGCTCTTTTTGGCTCGTAGAGGCGCTCACTCGCGCGAGTGCGGGAATGCCCGAAAAGTTGGACGAAGCCAGGTTGCTATTTGAACGGGTGCTGGGCTATGCCAACCACCTCGGACTCTATTCGGAACAGACAGGGCCCCAAGGAGAGGCTCTGGGTAATTTCCCGCAGGCGTTTACACATCTAGCGCTGATCAGCGCCGCATTCAATCTGGACCGAATGTTGGGTAGCCAAGTTTGAACAATGCGAGTCTTTTCGTAAAGGACGTAGGAGGAATTCATGCCGGATCTCAGACAAGGATGCTCGACAGGAAAGAATACAGAAGAGACAATGCCAGCCGATGCTCTGGTTCTATTCGGAGCAATGGGAGACTTAGCCCATAAGAAAATCTTTCCCGCTCTTTATGACATGGTCCGGCATGGCCACCTGGATGTACCGGTGATTGGCATTGCGAGGGCAGCGCGGACCGACAAACATCTTAAAGAGCGCGTGCGCGACAGTATCCAGCAGCAAGGAGGCAACATCGATCAGGGAGCTTTGGCCAAGCTTCTACAGTTGCTTCGGTACGTCGGTGGCGATTATGAGAAGCCTGGGACCTTCGACCTATTGAAGAAAACGCTCGGCTCGGCGAGTCGCCCAGCGCACTATCTGGCGATTCCGCCAAGTCTTTTTATGAGTGTTGTCGAGTCTCTCGCAAGGGCGAACTGCATGAAAAATGCTCGAGTGATTGTCGAGAAGCCCTTCGGGCACGATCTCGCCTCGGCGCAGCAGTTGAACGCCGCTCTTCATGCTGTGCTTCCGGAGTCGAGAATCTTTCGTATCGACCACTACCTTGGCAAAGAGGCCGTTCTGAATCTTCTGTTCTTTCGCTTCGCTAATAGCTTTCTCGAACCGATCTGGAACCGGAATTACATCGAGAGTGTGCAGATCACAATGGCGGAGAAGTTCGGGATCGAGGGCCGGGGAAAGTTCTACGACGACACTGGGGCGATCCGTGACGTGGTCGAAAACCACATGCTCCAGGTTGTAGCTTTTCTGGCGATGGAAGCGCCGACCGGATTACATTGCGACGCCATTCGTGATGAGCAGGTCAAGGTGTTTCGCGCGATTCCACCATTGGACCCCAAGAATCTGGTTCGAGGACAGTTCAAAGGCTACAAGACCGAAAAAGGAGTTCCACCGGATTCCAAGGTGGAAACGTTCGCGGCTCTGCGACTGGAGATTCAATCATGGCGCTGGTCGGGCGTGCCATTTCTGATTCGTGTTGGAAAGTGCCTCCCGGTGACGACCACCGAAGTGCTTGTCAAACTAAGAAAACCTCCGCTCGAAAATTTGGCTGGCGAATCGACGAATCATTTCCGCTTTCGGCTCGGTCCGGGTGAGATTTCGATTAGCCTCAGCGCCCGCGTGAAACGTCCCGGCGAAGAACTCGTCTCCAAGCCCGCGAAACTCTCAGTGGTAGAGGACCATACTGCGGACGAAGTTGATGCCTATGAGCGTCTTCTGGGAGATGCAATGCGTGGAGATGCCATGCTGTTCGTTCGCGAAGACGCGGTGGAAGCTGCGTGGGCCATTGTTGACCCCATCCTCGGGAATACAACAACCCTGGAGGAATACGAACCAGGCTCATGGGGACCTCATGCGGCAGTCCGTCTGGCTGACGATGTGGGCGGCTGGCATGACCCCGAAGGACGCAAGGAAGACACAGTCGCTGCGCCGCGCGCCGCGTAAGAGCAAGAATCTGGACTTGCGATCGCGGACAAGGATCTATTCGGCTAACACTTTGTGCACAAATTGAACAACCATGGATCCTTCGCCAACGGCCGAGGCGACACGCTTCACGCTCTCAGATCGGATGTCTCCGAC
>PLIO01000238.1 GCA_003140075.1 Acidobacteriaceae bacterium
GATCTTTCAACACGTTGTTCCCATTCCCAACCCTATGAGCGCCGTCGCCGCAGGAGCGGTGCGAAAGTGCAAATCGGCTGTAACGATTTGCAAGGCGCGGACTTATCGCGCCGTCTTTTGCACGGCTCGATGCCAAAACCAAGTCCGATTCGACTCGGTTTTGATGGGAACAACGTCTTGAGGGATCACAGGCAACCCACACGCAAATTCCTGCAACTAATTTACTAGTTGACGGTTCTGCACCTGCTACGTCTAATGGCATAAGTGGTCATCTCAGTAAGGAGGATGGTTCTTGCCCCCCCGGAAGTCGCCGACTTTAACGGAAGCTGAACTGCGGCTCATGGAAGTCCTGTGGCAGAACGGACCTGCCACCGTCCAGCAAGTGCTGGAGGACCTTCCCGAGAAAGCGCCGCTGGCCTACAACTCCGTGCTCACGACCATCCGCATCCTGGAAAAGAAGGGATATTTGAAGCATGTGAAGGACGGTCGCGCCCACGTCTACACTCCGCTGGTCGAACGCAAAGAGGCTACCCGCTCCGAGATCCGGCGCTTGGTGAGCCGCTTCTTCGGCGACTCTCACGAACTGCTCGTGCTGAACATTCTCGAAGATCAAAGCGTCGACGCCCGTGAGTTGGATCGCCTGCGAAAAATGCTGGAAGGGAGCAAGTGACGAGATGGCAATAGCGCCCCACTGGCACACACTGGCGCAAATATTCGCCGAGAGAATGTTGAACAGCATGGCGGAAGGCATTGCCATCGCGCTGTTCGGCTGGATTCTTCTGCGAGCGCTCGGACGGCAGAATTCCAGCACGCGCTTTGCCGTATGGTTTTCAGCCTTGGCGGTCATAGCAGCGCTGCCTTTCTTCGGGAGCATGACCGCGGGCGCGGTCTCCTCTCCGACTCTGGCCACGCACTCTGCCATCCGGTTGCCCGCTGCGTGCTCGGTCGACCTCTTTCTTCTGTGGGCACTCATTGCCGGCGCCGGACTGGCAAGAATCGCCTTCGGCTTTTGGCAGTTGCGCAAGCTGCGCCAAAGTTGTGCGGCAATTGAACCCGGCAGCCTTCATCCCCTTCTGCGCGAAAGTCTGCACAAGTTTGGCCTGAGGAAGTTCGGCCTGAACAAGTTTGGCCTAAAGAAGTTCGGCTCCGTCCGGCAGTTGCAAGTCTGCACCTCCGACCGCGTCCGCGTGCCCACGGCGATCGGCTTCTTGCACCCGGCGATCGTCATTCCTGCATGGGTGTTGCGCGAGCTTTCTCCCGTAGAACTCAACGCCGTTTTGTTGCACGAGTTGGCGCACCTGCGCCGCCGCGACGACTGGACAAACCTGGCGCAGAGGATCGTCCGCGCGCTCCTGTTCTTTCATCCTGCGGTTTGGTGGATCGGACACAGCCTGTCTCTCGAGCGCGAGATGGCCTGCGACGATTTCGTGCTTGCCTCGAACCCCAACCCGCGCGCCTACGCCCAATGCCTGGTGTCAGTCGCCGAGAAGAGTTTCTTGCGGCGCAGCTTTTCCCTGGCCCAGGCCGCCGTTGGAAGAATGCGGCAGACCACTCAGCGGGTCGCGCGCATCCTCGATGCGAACCGTCCCGGCGCGACCCGAGTTTGGAAGCCAGCCCTTGCTTTGATCGCGGCGTTTTCGGCAGTCTGTTTGATCTCTCTGCCCCGCGCGCCCAGGCTCGTAGCATTCGAGGAACGATCTCCCCACGTTTCAGCGTCTGCTCTTAAGTTGCCACCGGTGTTGGCTGCTGAATCTGCCGGCGCTCCAGCCAGGATGATCCCGGCAACGTTCCATATCCCCGCTTCGGGAACCGTTCTCGCAAGAAATACTCTCGTGCGAACTTCGAAGACGCAGCACCGGAGTCATGCGGATTTCACTCAGCCTGCGGCCATCCCTGCAAAAGCAACACAGCCTGAACAAGTATCCGCGCATGTGGTGCTCACGAGCAGTGAGATATCCAGCGAAGATGCTATCGGCACGAGTTCCGTCCTGCTCCTGATGCAGACTGAGCAAGTGGATGCTTCCGGCCAAATGATTTGGAGTGTCGCCGTGTGGCGCTTGACTGTGTTCCATCCCGTCGATCGTCAGCTTCAGAAGGGAATCACCCCAAAATCAACTTAACCAGGTTCTTTCACCCGGATGCATTGCTATGTTGTTAGAAACTAAATAATTAGTTGTTAAACCGCAACCTGTTAAACCCGAAACCTTTTTCACCAAGGAGAAACTCGAATGAAAGCCTTCAACAAAACCAGCTTCAACCAGAACTGGTTCACCCGGAACGTCCTGACTCCCCGCCTGATTGCGCCCGTAATCGCAATCGCGCTGGCCATGTCGATTGCCACTTACCAATTCAACAAACCGGCGTTTGCCCGGGGGCCGGTTGCTTCTCCCACCGCAACGCCCCTCGACGACAACAGCATCGGCGCGCTGCTCTCGCTCGACCAGGCCATGGAAACGCTGGCTGCGCGCGTCACACCCGCAGTTGTGAACGTTGCCGTCACGTCGCACTCCAAGTCCGAAATCGCGGATGGTCAAATGCCGCAACTGCCCGAGGGCATGCCCAAGATCTTCGGACCGTTCTTCGGCCAGCAAATGCGGCCGCAACCACAAATTGAGCATGGTATCGGCAGTGGCGTGCTGATCTCGCCCGATGGCTACATCGTCACCAACAACCACGTGATCGATGGCGCAGTCGATATCCACGTCACCTTGAGCGATCGCAGAATCCTGTCCGCCAAGCTCATCGGAGCCGATCCGCTCACCGATCTCGCCGTGATCAAGATCGACGGAACCAATCTCCCCAACGCGCCCTGGGGCAACTCCACCGCACTGCGTCCGGGCCAGACCGTGCTCGCCTTCGGCAATCCGTTCGGCTTCCGCTTCACCGTGACGCGCGGCATCGTCAGCGGCCTGAATCGTCCGAACCCGTTCAATCGCGATCGCCGCTCGCCCGGAAGCTTCGTTCAGACTGACGCCGCCATCAACCCCGGCAACTCCGGCGGACCGCTGGTCAACGCGCACGGCGAGGTGATCGGCATCAACACCTTCCTCGTTTCTTCTTCCGATAGTTTTTCCGGCATGGGCTTTGCCATCCCCACCCAGATCGTGCGACCCACCGTGGAAGCCATCATCCGCGACGGCAAGGTCACTCACGGCTACATGGGCATCGGCATCAGCGATGTGACTCCGGAGAATGCCAAGTTCTTCCACGTCGAGAACAATGAAGGCGCAGTAGTTAGCCAGGTCGAAGACGGCTCTCCCGCCGCCAAGGCAGGCCTGAAGGTCGGCGATGTCATCACCGAACTCGACGGCCAGAAGATCAGCGATGCCAGCCAGCTTCAAATCGAAGTAGGACAGAAGCAACCCGGCACGACGATCAAGCTGGAAGTCCTGCGCGACAGCAAAAACGTAAACGTTCCGGTAACTCTGGAGGCGATGGGCAGCCGCGACCATGAAGGCAAAGAAATCGCCAGCAACGGCAAGCCGCGCTGGGGCCTCGGCTTCACGGATATGACTCCCGACCTGCGCCAGCAACTCCAGTTGTCGGGCGACCTGCACGGCGCAGTCGTGGAGCAAGTGCAACCCGGCAGTCCCGCCGACGATGCCGGCCTGCAACGAGGTGACGTGATCGTGGAAGTAAATCGTAGCCCCGTGCAGAACGCGGAGGATGTTCAGAAGGCCTTGGCCGCGGTGCCTAAAGGACAAGACGCGCTCGTCCTCGTCTGGTCCAACGGCGGAACCACCTTCCGGGTGCTGCATGCCAACTCCGCAAACGCAGACGCGCCTGGGATGTAGATCGGATCATTTCCAATCCGAAATCACAGGTGCCCCATTTCTCGCGCGCACTTTGCGCGAGAAGTGGGGCTTTTTCACTTCGAGCGGAACGGACGCTCACGTCCGTTCGCCTTCCGTGGAAACTCGGGTCATGCCTGAGCTTCGGCGTCCACAATCTCACTTGTCGTTCCGACCGGAGCCCGGAGCGCCAGCGACGGCGTAGAGAGGAATCTGCTGTTCTGCCTGTGCGGCCGTGGAAGCCGCCTTCGTCACTTCCGCTTCCCAATGACATTTTGCTGCTCGCCGATTCACAAAGTATGTTGTGTATACACAATGATATAGTGTATAAAAGCATCATGCCGCTTCATAACCGCATCGCTGTGCTTCGGGCGGAACGAAAATTATCCCGGGCGACACTGGCATCGTCCGTCGGTGTGAATCCGCAGACGATCGGGTTTCTGGAGCGGGGGGACTACACGCCGTCTCTGGAGCTAGCCTTCAAGATCGCCGAACACTTTGGATTGCCGGTGGAGGCTGTCTTCTCGCCTCGGCCGTTTCGAACATTGAGCGAGCAGGTATACAAGACGCACAAGAGGGAGGCCTGAGATGGCGGTAAACGTGAACAATGTAAACAATGAAAACAATGGAAACAAAGAGCGGAGTTGGTTATGGAAGAAGATCGGGTTTTGGTTCGTGCCGGCAAGGTCGGAGAAACTCGGACCGGAGGAATGGGCGAAGGTGCGCAAGGTGTCGCGGACCGGAAAGCGGCGGACGCGGCGGCTGTTGTTTGCATTGTTGTGGGTTCCGACGCTGGCGTTTGAGATTGCCGTCAGCTTGCGGGTGGTACGTATCGATCCCTGGGCGGGACTGATCAGCGCTGCATGGCTGACGGCGTTGCTGGGGTTGTGGGTGCGGTCGCTCCGGATCGGGTTCGCACAGGTGTCTTTGGACGACCGGGCGGTAACTGAGTATGGCGCTGAGTTCGATGCTCTCAAGGCGAAGCAGCGCGGGGATCTCTTTCAGCGGGCCGTGCGGGACGGTCTCTTCGGCAGGGTAAGAGTGGATGAGCGAGAGGCCGAACTGCGTCTGCGGGCGCAGGGGGCCGCGTACCGGTTGCTCGGCCCCGCGCTGTTAGTGTTTGTAACGGGGTATTGGGCGGTGTGCCTGTTCGGCCCGTTCGAGGCGACGCGGAGTGCACTGGCGGTGACTGCAGTAGTGGTCACTTGGCTGGCCGCGCTGGTGCTGGCGGCGCCGACCATGATCCGCATGTGGACCCAGCCTGACGAACCGGAGGAGACAGCCGCCGTTGGGGAGTAAAGCGCCGTTCCCAATCTCACTTGTCATTCCGACCGGAGCCCGGAGCGCCAGCGACGGCGTAGAGAGGAATCTGCTGTTCTGCCTGCACGACCGTGGAAGAGCGCGCTTCGTCCCGCGCAAAGTTCGTTGACTCGACTCCCACTCTGAGCCTACGATTTGTTTAAGCGGGAAGGAGCACTCTCCCATGACTGGCCCACCAACGAGAAACAGAGGACTAACCCTGAAAACATTTCTGACTACCGTGATGAGTCTTCTGAGCATCCTTGTGGTCTTGCTCGGAGGCATACGGAAAGATGCGCTCTGGCTGTGGATAGGATTTGCCTGCTGCCTGATTTCGGGAGTCTTTGTTCAACTGTTCATTACCCGCATCAAGAATGACGTTGCATCGGGCCGCCGGTAAGAAAGCTCGAAATTAGTTTGTGTGGAGAGGCCACTCGCGCCCGCTGCCTTTGAAGTTGAATCCGGCCCTGATTCCAACCCCGTCGCCCACCATCCCCCTTTGTCATTCCGACCGGAGTCGGAGCGCCAGCGACACTCCACCATTTTGTCATTCCGACCGGAGTCGGAGCGCCAGCGACGGCGTAGAGAGGAATCTGCTGTCTCGCGTGCGCGACCGTGGAAGACTGCCGCTTCAGTCGCGCTGGATTTTTTGGCCATCGGGAGGCCGAGCGTCACCCGGCTCGAGCCCCGTAGGGGCGGCATAGGATAGCCCCGGACGTAAGTCCGGGGTTAGCCATTAGAAATGGGAATCGAGTCCCGGAGGGACGCCACCAACTATCAAATTCCCTCCGCGCGACATTCCAGCTAGAATGGCGCGGCAGTGCAAAAGAACCAGCTCTATTACGGCGACAACCCTCACCGTCCTCCGCGAGCACATCAAGTCGGAGTCCGTCGACCTCATCTACCTCGACCCGCCCTTCAACAGCCGCCAGGACTACAACGTCCTCTTCGCCGAAAAAAGCCTGCCCTGAGCGGAGTCGAAGGGACGGCACCCGCTCCAGCTCCCAGATCATGGCTTTCGAAGATACCTGGGAGTGGAACATGGACGCCGAAGCCGCCTAGGCCGGATTCTACCGCTCACCGGGACTGACCGACAGATACCCACGCATCCAAATCCTCAGCATCGAGGAATTGCTAGCGGCGAAAAAGATCGACTACCCACGCTTCGCCGTCGATGCCACCTTCAAGAAAGCCCCGAAAGCCAGAAAGGCCGCCGAAGAACAAATGCCGCTCACCGGGGACATAGAAGAACCCTTCTAGCGACCCCAGCAGCAATGTCATTCCGACCGGAGTCGGAGCGCCAGCGACGGCGTAGTGGAGCAACTGCTGTTCTGCCGGCAGCTTCCACAGCCCCTCTGTGACATCTAACCTTGCCCTACGCCAAAAATCACGTCATCATGGTCGAAGCACTGACGGGATACTAAGTCAGAGGAAGAGCGGAGCTAAGTCCTTTATCGGACGTATTTTACCCATAACCCCTTTGAAAGACGTATTTTGCAGACACGATTTTCCAAACTCCGCGCCCAGCAGGATTTTCAGAGGCTGGGTGGGGTGGGGGCCCCCCCTTAAATCAGCTCTCCAACCACAGAGAGTCGCAGCCCCGAGCCCAAGGCTAAGTCGGCCATGTTAAACATTATTACAAGCCGATTTCCACAAGCCCAGATCAACGCCGCTCAACCGCTCTTCCTGAGAGCGCGTCCCCTCCGAATCATCGCCGCTTCGAGTGTTATCCTTAGTCAGGTTCACACCCAACGAGGCTGTAATCCTTTCATGCCCAATCCAACCATCTCCAGCCACAGCATTCCCGAATCTCCGTCCGCCATCGAAACCAGCGAGTCCTTCAGCGACCTGCTCTCGCAGTACGAGAAGAGCCATGCGCACAAGGGCAAGAAGGAAGACGGCGGCAAACAACTCGAGGGCACAGTGATCGCCATCACTGCCGATTCCGTCATCCTCGACATCGGATTCAAGAGCGAAGGCATTCTGCCGCTCTCCGCATTCGAGAGCGCCGGCGAAACCGTGAAGCCCGGCATCAATCTCCTGGTTTCGGTGAAGGGCCGCAATCCCGAGGGCTACTACGAACTCACCCGCGCCAAGGTTGAGCGGCCAAGAGACTGGTCGGCTCTGGAGAAGGCTTTCGCGGAGAAGGCCACCATCGTTGGCACAGTAACCGGCGTGATCAAAGGCGGCCTCAGCGTGGATGTGGGCGTGCGTGCGTTCATGCCCGCCTCGCGCAGCGGCGCTCGCGACGCCGCCGAAATGGAGAAGATGGTCGAGCAGGAGATTCTCTGCCGCATCATCAAGCTCGACGTGGGCGATGAAGATGTGGTGGTCGATCGCCGCGCCGTCGCCGAAGAAGAGGAACGCTCGACCAAGGAGCGTCGCTATTCCGAAATGAAGGAAGGCGACACCATGAGCGGTACGGTCCGCAACCTTACCGATTACGGCGCGTTTGTCGACCTCGGAGGAGTGGACGCCTTACTGCACGTCAGTGACATTGCCTGGAACCGCATCAACAAGGCGGCAGACGTGCTCTCCGTCGGTCAGCAAGTCGAAGTCAAGGTGCTCAAAGTCGCGACTGATACTGATACTCAAACTAATAAAGAGAAGCGCCGCATCTCCGTAGGCATGAAGCAACTGCTACCTCATCCCTGGGACGCGGTTCCGGGCAAGTACATCGTGGGCGAACGCGTGCGTGGCACAGTCACGCGCGTCGCCGAGTTCGGCGCGTTCGTGGAACTCGAGCCGGGAATCGAAGGCCTGATCCACGTTTCGGAAATGTCGTGGGGGAAGAAGTTGCGAAGCGCCAGCACCTTGGTGAAGCCGGGCGAAATTGTAGACGCAGTGATCCTCGGCGTGAATATTGGCGAACGCCGGATGTCGCTGGGACTCAAGCAGGCGCTCGGCGATCCGTGGGCGGATGCCGCGCAGAAATTTGCCGCCGGGTCGGTCATCGAAGGGCCGGTGGTCAGCATCACCAAGTTCGGCGCATTCGTGCAGCTTGCCGAAGGCGTCGAGGGCATGATCCACATCAGCGATCTGAGCGCCGAGAAGCGCATCAATCATCCCCAGGAAGTTTTGAAGCTGGGACAACTCGTGAAAGCTCAGGTACTCGCAGTCGATACCGAAAAGCGGCAAATGCGCCTGGGCATCAAGCAGTTGGTGCCGAGCGGCTTGGATGAATACATCGCCGAGCATAAAGAAGGCGATGTGGTCACCGGCCGCATGCTCGAAGTTTCGGAAGGATGCGCTCGGGTTGAACTGGGCGAGGGCATCCAGGCCGATTGCCGCATCGATGTAGCCAGTCCGGCGGCGACAGAAAGGGACGCGCGAGCCGAATCGAATTCGTTGTCTTCAAATCCCAACTCCAAGCTCGATTTATCTTCGCTTGGTTCCATGCTCCAGGCACGTTGGAAGGGCGGTGCCGCGGCCGGCGCGCCTAAGCCGGAAGCGATCCGCAGCGGACAGATTCACAAATTCCGAATTACCAAGCTCGATACGGCGGCGAAAAAGATCGAATTAGAGTTGGCGTAGCTCCGGCCAGTGTCCTGAAGTCGCAGCCACGACGCTCCGATTTCGCTACCGTGGTAGCCTCGGCAACATCGGCTGCAGAATCCTTACCGGCGTGCGCTGCATCAGAGCGCCCGTCGCAGGCACACGCGGCGACGAAACGCCGCCCGCCGTTCCCACTGAATCGTTCCCGTTAGTCGCGCTTCGAGCCACGCGTGCAAGACCAGTCTGCAGAGTCACTGGCGCGATGGGAACCTTGTGCTCCCAAATTGCGGCCACCGGCATGGGTATGCGAGGCAGTTCCGCGATGCCGGCCATGGTTTCATACCTGCGTAATCCGCTGCCAGCAACAACGATACCTGATTGCGCTCGAGTGTTTCCCACCCCCGCAACCAAGATGCGGTTGCCGCCGTTCGGGACCACGCCAATCCAACGGCGCAGTCCGCTGTTCAGAACGGGCTGCCTGCGAGGCACAGCAGCCACGAGCGTCGACCGCTCTGCGCCGCCGGATTGCGGTGCCGCGCCGGAAGCAACGGTCAGAACCACGCCAGTCGAAGTATAGGAGACGTTGAAATGCTCCGAACTGTTGATCGCGATCGTCGAGTTGGAAAATGTCCCACTGACGCTCGACGCGGTGAGTGCAGTAAAAGTTGAGCCGATAGCCGGCGTGAAGCCGCTGGCTAGCGTCACCGTCAGAGTTCCCGCCAGGGCTGCTGTTCCCGTCACCTCTAATTGGCTGTACTGTGTTCCAACCGAGGTGCCTCCAATGAACGAGTTCATGGCAGCGGTCGAAAGTTGGGTGTAGTTGCCAGTAATGCCGAGCAGGCCGGCTTTGCCGCTGTCGCCCGCACTGATGGTCGGCGCTGTGCCGCTTCCGCCGACCGTAACGCTGCCGCTCAGCGTGCCCGCGCCCAGAACCGTTCCGCCGGTTATATTGATTCCGCCGTTGCCCACAAGCGTGCCATCGACCGTCGTCGTCCCGGCGGACTGGCTGTAAGAGTCGCCGCCGCCTACGGTCAAAGTACTGCCCGCAGCCACGGTCACTTTGTTCGAGTTCGTGAAATTGGCCGAGCCCGTGGTGAAGCTTCCATCGGCCGTTACGGTGAAGGTGCCCGTGTTGTTCGCGAAGTTGGCCAGCCCGTTCGCGGTTCCGTTCAGGATCTTCGCGGAGGTTCCCGAGATCGTCAGATTCGCCGCGTTGTTCACGATGTTCGCACCGGTGAACTCCAGCGTCCCGCCCACCGTGTAAGTGCCGCTGCTGAGAGTGTCGGTGGAGCTATTGAAGTTCGTCAGATCGCCCGTGACAGTCAGCGTGCTGCCGTTATCCACCGTCAGCTTGCCATTGCTGGTCAAGTTGCCTGCGGTCGTGAACTTTGCCTTGTTCTCTAGCGTGAAGCTACCGGCAGCCGTGATGGTCGCCAGGTTGATTAATCCGTTGCCGCCGGTGGTGGAGTTCACAATATCCCCGGTTCCACTGACGGTGAGGTTGGCAGTGTCGGTAACAATATTGGCCCCAGCGAACTCCAGTTTTCCACCCACCGTGTAAGTTCCGCCGGTCAGGGTACTCGTGGAGCTGTTGAAGTTAGTCAGTGAACCGGTTACTTTCAACGTGCTGGAGCTATTTACGAAGAGCTTGCCATTATTGGTGAAGTTGCCCGCGGTGGTAAAGTTGGCGCCGCTGCCGATGGTGAAGCTGCCTGCCGAGGTAATAGTAGCCAGGTCGGCGAGCACATTTTGACCGGCGAAGTCGATGATCTCTGCGCCCGAACCGGTCAGCGTGATGTTTGCGGCATCGGTAACCACGCTGGTGCCGGCCGCTCCGAATTCCAGGGTTCCGCTGACCGTGTAAGTTCCACCGGTCAGAGTCGTGCCCGAGAGATTGAGCAGCGCTCCCCCTGCCGCGGTGCCAATCTCCATCGTGTCGCCCGTCGAAACGCTCAGCGTGCCTTTGTTATTCAGCCCAGCCGAACTGGGAAGGATGATGAGCGCCGCGCTCTGGTTCGCCGCGATCGTGCCGGTGTTCACAATCCCCATGTTCTGGATCGTGCCCGCCCCTTCGATCGTGTTGTTATTGGTCAGCGTGAGCCCGCTGGTTGCGGCGGTAATCAGGTTAGTCGGGCTGTCGGAAAGGACGATCGTGCCTTTGCGGTTCAAGGTCACGCTGTTGCCCAGCGACAACGTACTTCCGGTCAGCGTGATGCTGCCCGAGTTCGTGATCGTTCCTTCGAGAGTCGTGGTGGTGAGGGCACTGTTTGTGTAAGTGCCGGTGTTGGTCACGCCGTTCAGCGTAACGGCGCCCGTGTTCTCGATCACGCCGACGTGCGAACCTTCGCTTGTCGTGGTCAGCGTTCCGCCGTTAATTACGGTTCCTGCGGCCAGTTGCACGGTTGCGCTTGCGGTTCCAGCACTCCCTCCCAGCGCCTCGATCGTGCCCCCGGAGTTGTTGAACGTTCCCTCCAGCACCAGAGTGGCTTGGTTCGTGGCTTCCAGCGTGCCGGTATTGGTCATGCCGGCGCTGCCGGGCTGAACCGTCAGCGTACCCGTACTTACACTTCCGTTGGCGTTGATCGTGCCCTGGTTCACCAGGGTCAGAGTTCCACTGCCCAAATTTCCGTAACCCGTGATGGTGCCGCTGGCGTTTGTCAGGGTTCCGGTATCGCTGGACCCAACCTTAATCACTCCCGTCTTAGTGCCACCGGAATTGCCGAGCATTAATGTTCCGCCGCCCGTCAGGGTCGCACTCGAGCTGCCGAATTTCAAAGTTCCCTGCGTGAGGTTAATGGTGCCAGAGTTCGTGAGAGTGCCGCTGCCGGTAATATCCAGCGTTGATCCGTTGCCATCGAAATCCACCGTGCCCGAATTACTCAAAGTCGCGATATTCACCAAGTCGGTGCCAGCGGCATCGCCACCGCCTCCATAAATGGTGAGGACCGCGCCACTGTTATTGGTAAAGGTGCCGCTTACGGTGAATGTGTTCGTGCCGCCCGAGAAACCTGTGTTGAAGTTGCCTGAGTTATTCACGCTACCGGTGACGGATAGCGTCGTGGTCGAACCCGCCGTGCCCGAAAGCTCCGCTATCCCGCCGCTGGCAATGGTCAAAGTGCCGCCGGTTGGCGTAACCGAGGTCGTCTGGTTGTTCTCGATATCCAATGTTCCTTCGATGCTGGTCAGGTTGGCTAAAGCGCTCGTAGTGGTCGACCCGTTCTTGACATTGAAGTTTCCGAAAAGCTCAATCGATGAGCCCGCCACCACGTTGGTGACGCCTTGTCCTCCGCCGGTTATGGTGAGAGTCGCCCCGCTGCCTGGACTGTTTCCAATCTGCAGGTATCCTGAATTACTCAACGCGTTGACATTCACCACGTCGTCCGATCCATACATAATCATTTCGGCTCCGGACGCATTGGTCAACGTTCCTGTGACCGTGACCGTATTCGCGCCGCCGAAGAATCCCGTACTCATCGTGCCCGAATTGTTCACGTTGCCCGTAAAGGTCGCTGCGCTGCTGCCTTCAATAATCATGCTCGCACCGGCGGCATTGGTCGTCGTACCGGTTACGCTCAAAGTGTCCCCGTCTGCTTCCAGGTCGATGTTGCCGTTGTTGGTGAGCGTGCCACCGCTGTCGACTGTGATGTTGCTGCCCGTAGTGTCGAATAGCAGGGTGCCACTGTTGGCGATGGTGAGGTTTCCTCCGCTCGCGATGGTCAGGGAATTGCCGGCCCCGCTCTCCAACCACACGTCGTTCCCGGATGTGGTGCCCAGCGTCAAGTCGCTGATGGTTACGCCGAGATTGAGTGTGACCGTTTCCGAAGAGGAGCCACTGCCAACAGTCACGTTGTACGTCTTGCCGCCGCCGTTATTGGGAACGACGCCGCCACTCCAGTTCGTGCCGAGATTCCAGTTGCCGGTGCCGCCGGTCCAACTGACCGCAGTCTGCGCCTGCGAGCGGAGACTACCCACGCTCATCGACACGAGCAGAATCCCAACCATCGTTATGGTTAAAACAGACTTCATGCGACGCCCCCAGCGGCCAGCGACCGGCTAGCGTGACTTGCTTTTGAGAGATACGAGTGGAAAACAGTTTCCAGATCAGGTTCTATCGATCTCCGTGGGGAGGGAGACGTGACGGATAGAAACCGGCGCAGCTTTCCCAGCACCTGCGCGTCAAGAACAATATCAAAAAAAGCATAGAAACACTAGAGCCTTTCGTTAGGGGGCGCGAGCTTCACCGCCAGCCGAAGCTGCTTCTCTGCGGCGGCTTGGTCATGCGCTTCCGAGCGCATGTCGCCGAGAAACCTGCGGAAGTCCGGATTCTTCGGCTCGAGGTCGCAAGCCCGCGCCATCTCCGCGGCCGCGTCGTGCGGACGCCCCACCCTTACGTACGCCTGCGCCAGATCGTTGTGCAGCGCGGCCTCCTGCGAATGGCTGGCGACTGCCTGCTCGAAAAATGGTATGCTTTCTGCGAATCTCCCTTGTTTGAAGATTGCAACACCGAGGTTGGTCGCCGCTCCGATATTGGAAGGATCGGCCTGCACCGCCTGGCGGAATTGTGCCTCCGCCTCTTCGCTACGAGTGCGCTAAGAACAATTTCTAACACAGAAGGATGATCGTCCTATGATGAGGAACAGGAATCAGCAAGGTAGTGCCGCAGTTCAAGTCGTATGGGCTCTGGCGGGGATCGTCGTGATTGTCGCCGCGTTTATGCTCGTCAGGAACACCCGGCCCGGTCCGCCGGTGGCCTTTCCCACTCCGTACCAGGCGGTCTTGATGACCAACGGCGTGGCCTACTACGGGAAGCTGCAAGGCTACGGTACGCCTCAGCCTCTATTGACCGACGTCTATGTAATCGTCACCCAAACCAATCCCGACACCAAGCAAACCAGCAAGGGATTGTTCAAACTCGATAAGGTCGAAGACCTCTACCAACCCGACCGCATGTATCTCAATCCCAGTCAGATCCTGGGCGTCGAGCCGGTCGGCCCCAACTCCAAAGTGGCGCAGCTGCTCTCCCAGCAGGCTGGACACTAACCATCGCGCCCAGGTTCAGCCGCGAAGCGGCGTCAGAATACAGCCCACGGCGCAAGCCGTGGGTAGGAAGTGGGAAAGAAGTGAGCCCCGGAAGGGGCGAAAGAGTAGTTCTCACGCATACTCTTCAGCGCTGCGCTAATGCTGAGGCCTTAACGAAACAGCGCGGAAAGTGTTCGAAAGAACTCTGCTGGTGTCGCGATGCGCAACGACGTCCTCTGTGCGACCGTCCTCGTGAAATGCTTTGCGTTATGCGTTAACAGCCAATCGGGTTTGCTGGCAACGGCGGAGAGCAGCACCGGAACATCCGCGGCGTGCCGGATCAGGTGCTGGCTTGAACGAACCAGATCGTCACCGGGGTAGGGAACCAGTTCAGGATTGGCTAACTTGATCAGGCGGCGATAGTCCTCGATCAACTGATCGGCGTCAAGCGAGGGTAAGCGCTCCGCGTGAAGGAGCAGGTTCTCCTCCACTTCGTCGCGAACCACTTCGGCCAACACCAGCCTGCAGACCCGCGCGGCGCAGAGCGACAGCGTGGCCTTATCGAGGCCCCACGGAGAAACAATTCCTCCGGTCAAAACATTCGAGTCCAGGAACAGTCGTATTCTGCGTTGGCTGATCAATTGCCGCGGCGGCTGGGCGGACCATTCCGCCGGGCGCCGCTTGTACGCTTCTCGGCGTAGCGACGGGCGTAAACGCGATTGCGCGCCTCCGGAAGCGTAGCCAGCAGGTCTTCCGGTTTCACTCCGGCAGCTTTCAGGCGAGAACCTACTTGCTGGCACAAACGATCAAATCGCTGTTGCTCCGGCAGAAGAATGAGGCCGTCCCCCAGGCGAAACACAGCAAAAGGGGAGCCATTTCCCAACCCAAGATCCTCCCGGAACTGTTTGGGGACGGTAAGCTGGCCTTTCTCGCCGATCTTGGTCGTCGTCAGATATTCAAGAGTGGAATCTTGGTTCGCCATAGCCGGTAGGAAAATCCTACCACGGAATGCATCGGCAACCAAGCGTGATCAGCGCCATTCCAGCCTCTTCCCGCCCTAATCCCGTTCCCGCCGTCGATCCGCTTCTTCTTCCGCTCGCATCCCCGCCCCCGCAGCAGCCGAAGATTCAGCCTGCTTCTTCTGCCAGTCTTCCTCGGCCAGCACCGTGATCGCTTCCAGTTTCTTCTTTTTCAAACCCGCGTTGATGCCCGGCAGATCCTTCTGCGCCAGCTTCTGAAAGTCATCGATCACGTCCTGCAACTCATGGCCCAGCGATTCAGTCCGCGCCACTTGATAATCCGTAGGTTTGCCGTCGTATCCCGTCACTGCGCCGTAAAGTTGCCCCAGGTGTTCGCGGATGCGTTCTTCGCCGGTAATCATACCGCCTTCTTTGGTGGCCACGATCTTTGAGCGCAAGGCGTCACAATCTGCGGCGAGCTGCTGCAGTTGCTTGCGTAGCGCGTCTTTCTCCGGCACCTTCGCTGCCCGGGCATTGGCCGCGTTGCGCACCCCTTCGATCGCTTCCACTCCAAACGTCATGTGTTCCAACTCTTTGTAGACCGTCATCGAGAGATCGAATTCCGCCTTGCGCTCCTCCAGCGAATACTTCGCCCGCGGATCGATCGCAACAGTCAACTGCTCGGTGTAAGTCTGATTCCCCTTGGTCAGCTTTACCGTGTAATTGCCCGGCAGCACGCGCGGCCCCTGTGCCGCTTCAAACAACGCCGAGGCCGCCGGAGCCACCGCCGGCGCTTTCACCCGCATTCCCCAGCCGGCGCGGTTCAGTCCGCGATGCTTGCTCCCGGCCACCGTGTCAACCAGTTTGCCGTTCTCGTCGAAGATTTCGATCTTCAAATCGCCGAAGACGTGCCGCCCCTTCTGGTAATAAGTGATCTGCGCGTCCGCGGGCCGGCTCCGGCCATGGAAGCTTTCATCGCCCTCGGGCCAACCTCCGCTGACGTCGAAATATTGAATCGACGGCCGTCCCGGAAGCAGCGTCGCTTCTTTGGTCATCACTTCCGGCGTAAGCGCGCGCAACGGAGAAATGTCGTCCACAATCCAGATTCCGCGCCCATGCGTGGCCAGCACCAGGTCAGACTCGCGCGCCTGCACCGCAATGTCATCCACCGGCGCCGCGGGGAAATCGCTTCCCCGGTACTGCGCCCAGTGCTGCCCTCCATCCACTGAGATCCACAGCCCAAATTCCGTGCCCAGGAATAGCACGTTCCGGCTTCCTGTGTCTTCCTTGATCACGTGGGCATAACCGCGCACGCCGCTCTCCAGCGCCGGCAGCGCGGTCCACGTCAGCCCGTAGTCGGTGGTTTTGTAGGCATACGGCTTCATATCGCCAAACGTATGCCGGTCGAACGTGGCATACGCGGTGCCTTCATCGAAGCGGCTGGCCTCAATCGTCGTGACCCACGAATTCTTTCCCAGCCCGCTGACGTTTCCTATTACATTCGTCCAGGTCTTCGCCCCATCGCGCGTGATCTGCACATTCCCGTCATCGGTCCCGACCCAGATAATCTGCCTGTTCTTCGGCGATTCCGAAATCGAATAGATCGTAGTGTGCATCTCCGCCGAAGAGTTATCGACCGTCACTCCTCCGGATTCTTCCTGCTTCTGCTTCTCCGGATCGTTCGTCGTCAAGTCCGGCGAAATCCGATCCCACGATTGCCCGTGATCGCGCGAGCGGAACAAGAACTGCGCCCCGATATAAATCGTCCCCTTCTCGTTCGGACTCATGTGAATCGGCGTGTTCCAATTGAAGCGCAGCTTCTTTTCGCCATAATTCGGCCAGGGATGGATGTCGCGCGTTTCGTGCGTGTACCGGTTCACGCGCCCAATCTCACCACCCTGCGCCTCGGCATAAAGGTAATCGGGATCGGAAGTGTCCTCGAACATCCAGAAGCCGTCGCCGCCGTACATATTTTCCCAGCGCGAATTCGTCACTCCACCCGGATACGACGAATCGCCCACCCACGAACTGTTATCCTGCAACCCGCCGTAAACGTGGTATGGGTCCGCATTATCCACGCTCACGTGATAAAACTGCGACACCGGCAGGTTGATCTGGTGCTTCCAGCGATTGCCGCCGTCTTCGCTGCGCCACAATCCGCCATCGTCGCCCGCAATCACAATGTTCGGATTCTTCGGGTTGATCCACACATCATGAAAGTCTCCGTGCGCCCCGCCCGAGACTACGTTAAAGGTCTTGCCGCCGTCGTTGCTGAGCAGCAGAATAAGATCGGGTTTGAAAATCTTGTTCTCATCCTTGGGATCGACAATCAGATTGCCGAAATAAAATGGACGCCACACCATGTAATTGCTGGCATCGAGCTTCGTCCACGTCGCCCCTGCATCATCAGAGCGATACAGTCCTCTTCCTTTTTCCGCTTCGATGTTGGCATACACTACCTGCGGCTTCGACGGCGCAACCTGCACCGCGATGCGGCCGTAGGGTTTCGGCGGCAGCCCCTTGGCGTTCGTATCGTTGATTTCCTTCCAAGTCGCGCCGCCGTCGGTCGACTTGAACAACCCGCTCCCCGGCCCTCCCGAGCGGAATGTCCAACCCTGCCGTCGGAAATCCCACATCGCCGCGTAAATCGTCTTAGGCTCCTGCGCGCTGCGCGCAATCATCGCGCAGCCGCTCGATCCATTCACACCCGCCAGAACTTTCTTCCAACTCTTGCCGCCGTCGGTCGTCTGGAACACTCCCCGCTCGTCGTTGTCGTCCCACAAATGCCCGGTAGCGCAAGCCAGCACGTCGTTGCCGTCGCCCGGATTCACCAGAATCTTGGCGATGTGCTCGCTGTCTTTCAACCCAACGTTCGTCCAGTTCTCCCCGCCATCCGTCGACTTGTAAACCCCGTCGCCCACCGACACACTATTGCGCGTCCACGCCTCGCCCGTCCCCACCCAAACAATTTTCGAGTTCGAAGGATCGATCGTCACCGCGCCAATCGACTGCACATCTTCCCGGTCGAATACCGGCTTGTAGGTCGTGCCGCCGTTCACCGACTTCCACACTCCGCCGCTTGCCGCGCCCACAAACACCGTGATGCGGCCGTTTTCCTCCACCGCGTCCAGTGCGGCAATGCGCCCGCTCATCGTGGCCGAGCCGATGTTCCTCGCCGGCAATCCCGAAACCGTCGCCGCATCAAAGCGGTACGCAGCCTGCGCTCCCGCCTGCAATGGCGCGCCCAGCAACGCTCCGGCCAACAGCGCAGTCACTCCCCAGGAACTACGAACGGATGCATTCATGTTTACGAGTCCTTTTCGAGTAAATGATTTTGGTAGCGCCGCCGTCTCGGCGGCT
>PLIO01000178.1 GCA_003140075.1 Acidobacteriaceae bacterium
ACCGGCATCGAGAATCAATCGGAGTTACGCGCAGCAGTCAACGCTGCGGTACGTTCCAACCTCGCGATCTACACCATGGATATGCGCGGCCTGCAGGCGCTGGTGGCGGGTGGGGAAGCGCAGAACGCCAGCCTGCGCGGCGTTTCGGCGTATTCCGGACAGGCGACGCTCAACGCCTTGAATTCCAATTTCACGACCCAGGAAACGCTGGTCACGCTAGCCAGCGATACCGGCGGTCGCGCTTTTCTTGACTCCAACGACTTCAGCAAGATTTTCAAGGGAGTGCAGCAGGACACCTCGACTTACTATCTGCTCGGCTACCGCAGCACGAACCTGGCGCGTGACGGGCGTTACCGGCGCATTGTCGTGAAATGCAATGTTCCCGGAGCGAAGATCGACTACCGCCGTGGTTACTACGCGCCCGCGGATTTCAAACATGCCACGCAGGACGACAAAGAGCGGCAGCTCGAGGAAGAACTCGCTTCCGAACTTCCAGCCACGGATTTGCCGCTGTATCTGGGCGTCGCTTACTTCCGCCTGGAGAACAACAAGTTTTTCGTCCCCATCTCGCTGGTGGTGCCGGGATCGCAAATTCCGTTCGTCCGCAGCAGCGACCACGACAAGGCCACTCTCGATGTAATTGGAATGGTGCTCGATAACGAACATCATCCCTTGAATAGAATTCGCGACACCGTGAAGCTCGCCGTAAACACGTCGACCGAAGTGCAGAAAAAGAATGTGCAGTATGACACCGGCATGAGCCTGCTCAGCGGCAAGTACCACCTGAAATTTGTCGTCCGCGAGAATCAGACCGGCCGCATGGGATCGTTCGAAGCCGATATCGACGTACCGGACCTGAAGACGCAGCCGCTCAAGATGAGTTCCGTGGTCCTCGCCAGTCAAACGCAACCGGCAAAGAAGGGTTCAACCCTGAACCCGCTGGTTCGCGACGGGGCTGAAATCATCCCGAACATCACGCATGTTTTTTCCGCTGCGCAACACCTGCTTCTTTATTACGAGGTTTACGATCCGTCGCGCCCGGCCCCAGATTCCGCAAGAGCCACGGACTCCAGAAGTGACAAAGAAAACAAATCGGACGTTCGCGTCTTGACCAACGTTGCTTTCTTCCAAGGCAAAGTCAAAGCTTACGAGAGTTCTCTAGTCGAACTTACGGAGTTGAATGCGCGCGACCGCAAAGCCGCTGTCTTTCAGTTGGACGTGCCGCTCACCTCACTCAAGCCCGGCTTTTATACTTGCCAGGTAAATGTGATCGATGACGCAGGCGGCCACTTTCTGTTTCCACGTCTTGCCTTGTTGATCCGGACGAGCCCTGGTACTGAAACCAGTGCGATGAAGTGAAGTGCGGCTCGTGTCTCTCTCAGTTGTTAGAACAGTACCCTCCGGTCACCTGCTTTTCAGCACCTTCCTGTTTCTGATACTGTTTTGAGTCCACCACAGCGGGAGGCCGGATCGCCCGCGATGTGACGCACGTCACAGTCGGCCCGTATCCGGATCTGTAACATTCGTAGTTGAGCTACGGCCGACGATTTTTCTTCTTGGGGAAAGGATCACCGCGTGATTGTTGGAGTACCGAAGGAAAGCTATCCGGGAGAGCGCCGGGTTGCGCTCGTGCCCGCAGTTATCCCCGCGCTAGGCAAGTCCGGACTCGAAGTAGTCATCGAGCCTGGCGCGGGCGAGCAGGCGGGTTATCCCGATCTGGCTTACGTCGAGAAGGGCGGAAAAGTTCTTGCCGATCGCGCCGCCGTTTTCGGCGCTGCTGACATTATTGTGCAGGTGCTTTGCTACGGCTCCAATGACGTCACCGGCAAGGCCGACCTTCCTCTCCTGCGTCGCAATCAGCTGCTGATTGGATTCCTGCGCCCGTTCGGCTCCGCCGAAGTAAACCAGCAGATTGCCTCTGCCGGTGTCACCTCATTCTCCGTGGAACTCGTGCCGCGCACCACGCGCGCGCAAAGCATGGATGCGCTTTCCTCCATGGGCACGATCTGCGGTTACAAAGCGGTTTTGCTGGCCGCGGAAACCTCCATCAGAATTTTTCCCATGATGACGACAGCCGCGGGCACCATCACGCCCGCCCGCGTATTCGTCATCGGCGCCGGAGTGGCGGGACTGCAAGCCATCTCTACTGCCCGCCGGCTGGGAGCTGTCGCCTCCGCCTACGACATGCGCGCCGCCTCGAAAGAGCAAGTGCAAAGCCTCGGCGGCCGCTTCGTCGAATTGCCGATTGAAGCTCAGAACGCGCAGGACGCTCGCGGCTACGGCACTGCCCAGGACGAAACTTTCTACGCTCGGCAGCGTGAACTCCTCACACGCGTGGTTGCCGAGAGCGATGTGGTCATTTCGGCCGCCGTGATTCCCGGCAAGAAGTCGCCGGTACTGATCACCGCCGACATGGTCAAAGGCATGGCTCCCGGCTCGGTCATCGTCGATCTCGCCTCCGAGCGCGGGGGCAACTGCGAGCTTACCCGCACCGGAGAGACAGTGAAAGCCGATGGCGTGACGATCATCGGCGCCATCAATTTAGCCAGCAGCGTTCCGTACCATGCCAGCCAGATGTATGCTCGCAACGTGGCCACGTTTCTTGCCTACATGGTGAAAGATGGCAAGTTGCAGCTGAACCTGCAGGACGAAATCATCCGCGAGACCATGGTCACGCATGGCGGCGAAATCGTAAACGCGCGAGTGCGCGAGTTTTTCAAATTGCCGGCGTTGGCGAGCGTCGGTGGGTAGGAGTTCGGCGAAGTGCGTTCGTGGAGGAATTGCTCTTTCTAAACTGTCATCCTGAGCGGAGCAAGAGTTCGCGAAGCGGACTCTTGCGCAGTCGAAGGGATCCCTACCCTTCGTCCTCATTCGTGACGAGGTAGGGAATTCTCACAATGCTACGTACCATCCCGAGTGCTCCGCGCGGGATGACAAGATCCGAGAACTTGGGGGTTAAATGAATTCTAACCTGATCGACGCGCTATTCATCTTTATGCTGGCCTGCTTCATCGGCTTCGAGGTCATCCGCCACGTTTCGCCCTTGCTGCATACTCCGCTGATGTCGCTGACCAACGCGCTCGACGCCATCGCCGTCGTCGGCGCGATCGTTCTCGTCGGTGAAAAAAAGAGCACCTTCGCCACGGTCCTGGGCACAATTGCCATCGTCGCGGCCACCAGCAACGTGGTGGGTGGATTCTTTATCACCGACCGTATGCTCAAAATGTTCAAGAGCAGCCGTCCGAGTAAGTAATGCTGAGAGAAATCATATTGAGCACTCGTTACTGAGTAAGCCATGACCGAGCTCGCCGCCAGCCCGTACGTAATCGAAGTCATCTATCTCATCGCCAGCGCTCTGTTCATCCTGTCGCTGAAGTGGATGAGTTCGCCCGCCACCGCCCGCCACGGAATTTGGGCTGGTGAAATCGGCATGGTGCTGGCCATCGCCGGCACTCTACTCCATCACGGCATCGTTGATTACAAATGGATCGCCGTCGGGCTCGTGCTGGGCAGCGGCATCGGCATTCCGCTAGGCATGGTGCAGATGACCGC
>PLIO01000235.1 GCA_003140075.1 Acidobacteriaceae bacterium
GCCTGCCCCGGCTGGTACATCAACCGAGAACCTTTCCTCGACGTAATCCGCATGCACCGCGCCAGCGTCAACAACATAAATAAAACCAATGTCCCCACCGCACTCTACGAGGCGAGCAAAGCCAGCTGGGACGAGGCCCTCGCCCACGGCGAAAAGCACGGCTACAGAAATTCCCAAGTAACCGTCCTGGCCCCAACGGGAACAATCGGATTCATGATGGACTGCGCGACTACCGGTGTCGAACCGGACTTGGCGTTGGTGAAATTCAAGAAACTCGTTGGTGGAGGCATGATTAAAATCGTCAACAACACTGTGCCTACTGCGTTGTTCAAGCTGGGGTACGATCATGATCAGGCGAATGCGATTGTCAGCTACATCGATGCTACCGGCACCATTGAAGGGGCGCCGCATGTTAAGGACGAGCATCTGGCTGTGTTCGATTGCTCGTTCAAGCCGGCTAAAGGAACGCGGTCGATTGCTTACATGGGTCATCTGCGGATGATGGCGGCGGCGCAGCCGTTTATCTCCGGAGCTATATCGAAGACCGTCAATCTTCCCGAGAATGCATCCGTCGAAGACATCATGGAGGCGTACCTGCAGGCGTGGAAGCTGGGATTGAAAGCGGTCGCGGTTTATCGCGATGGCTGCAAGAAGTCTCAACCGTTGTCTGCTGCGGGAACGAAGACTGCGCAAAGTAGCGCCGGCGTCTCGCCGGCAACTTTAACCGTGGAAGAAGACAACCTCAACGCGCCTCCGCGCGCCGTCCGGCACAAACTGCAGGAAGAGCGGGCTTCGATCACGCACAAGTTCAAGGTTGGTGATCACGAGGGATACATCACGGTCGGGCTCTATCCCAGCGGCGAGCCGGGCGAACTGTTCATCACCATGGCCAAGGAAGGATCGACGGTCAGCGGGCTGATGGACAGCTTTGCGCTGGCCGTCTCCATCGCGCTGCAGCATGGAGTGCCGCTGAAGCTGTTGTGCGAAAAGTTTGCGCACACGCGCTTTGAGCCCAGCGGCTGGAGCGGCAATCCCGACATTGGCTATGCCAAGTCGATCATGGACTACATCTTCCGCTGGCTCCAGTTGCGCTTCTTGACTGGGCAGCAGCAGTTTTTGTTCGAGAATCTGCGGCCGAAGTCAGTGGCCAGTGGCCAGTTGCCAGAAATCGGAGACATGAATGGTTCGGAGCCGAAGCCCGAAGCCCGAGGCCCGAAGCCCGGTTCAATTCACGCCGCCGACGCTCTGGCCGGCATCATCGACCTGGGCGACGCCCCCAGCTGCAGCTTCTGCGGCAGCATCATGACGCGGAACGGTTCGTGCTACCGGTGTGGGAGTTGCGGCAGTACGAGCGGGTGCTCGTAAGAATGATAATTGACTGACATGAAGGGCGATGCCCAGTTCGCCGTCTGCATCTCGAATAAGAGATACGCGGCCTCCTTAGAGGTGCGCAAGATTTATCGTCTTATTCCAGATAAGGCGGGAGCTAAACATGGTCTGGTTCGTGTGGTTGATGAGATGGGTGAGGATTATCTCTACCCGAAAGAGTATTTTTCGCTCGTGAGTTGAAAGGGCATGGCTTCAGCCATGCCGAAAAGGGCCGAACCTATCTCGACGGCTTTAGCCGCTGAGAGCGAACTAAAAATACTGTAGACGTACGTGACAGGGGGACACGGCACGCCGTGTCCTCTTTTTCGTTTTCGCGACCCAACGACCGAATCGGAGTCAGAATGCCGAATGTTACAGCCGTGACCTCAGAGGAT
This sequence comes from Acidobacteriaceae bacterium, assembly GCA_003140075.1. GTDB lineage: Bacteria > Acidobacteriota > Terriglobia > Terriglobales > Acidobacteriaceae > Sulfotelmatobacter. Next base: position 1,764 of record PLIO01000235.1, read on the forward strand.
GAACTGAGCCAAAAGCGCCAGTTGGTCTATGCTTCGCTCCTTCGCTATGCGCCCGAGACAGCCCCGCTCAGAGAAAGAATCTTTGATCGGCTGGTGATAGCTGCATTACTGGGCAGCGACGGAAAGAACGCCTACCGGATCGGGGCCGTCCAATCGAACCTAGTCTTTGGTGCCAATGTTCCGAGGAATCTCAGGGTCGAACGTATACAGGAGAGCCTAAACAGACTGCAGGATCAGGGAAAGGTCGAACTTACGCAGATCCGGCAGCGGCACGCTTATTACCTCAGCACAAAGGGACAGGACGAACTGAGAAGCGTGATCGGGACAGCAGGCGATGTTCTGCAGCCAGTCCTCAAGAAGCTGCTTGAGAATACCGGCCACTCGCTCTCCTACGAGGCGGGCAGTAGGATTGTGCAAGGCTTCATATTCGAATGTTTCGCCCGGTTCGGGGCGCAGATGGCAAAAACCGTAACCGGACAGCTAGAAGCCTCCGACCTCCTCAGGAATGCGGACGCGGCGGCCGCCTTCGATGCCGCAGTCGCTGGCGCGGATTTGAGCGCAGAGATGCGGGAGTCTCTACAGTCGAGATGCATTCAGTTTTTGAAGAGCGAGGATTCTGACGACCTTAACCTTAAGTTTTGCTTAGCCCAAGGCTACTACTTCGCGCAGTTGGTTGGCCTCCAAGACGGCGGCTTCTCTCCGCTTGCAGAGCAGGCATTCAACGGCTCATCGTTTTACCTCGACACGAATGTCCTCTTATACGGGCTGCTCCCGGACAAAGAGGATAGGGCAGTATTTGCAGAGCTGCTAGTTCTGGCGGAGCGATTGAACATTAAGCTCGTGGTAACTCGCTCTACGATCAAAGAGACGCTGAGTCTTCCTGACAACTTCAGCAAGGAGTTGTCGCGCGTTTTGAAGGTGCTGCCCGGGGAGTTGATTGTCCGCGTGAAGGACCAACTGACGGAATCGTTTCTCCGCGCCCGTGATGAGAACCCAGGAATAACCCTGGACGTCTTCCTAGAAGACATCCGCGGCGTGCAGGAGGTTGTGAAGACTAGGTGGGGCATCAGCATCTTGGAGGACGCCGAAGACCAAATTTTGACTGGCGACGTTCCTGTCGGCATTGCAACAGTGATACAGGAGGAAGCCGTCAAATCTCGTGGTTGGGAGAAACCTGAGGCGGCTCTACGACACGACGTCACTCACTTCTTCCTCGTCCAACGCGAGCGGTCAGGAAATCCCAAGAGCTGGTTCCTTACCCGTGACCGAGGCTTGGCGGTCGCTGCTACGCTCCTCGCCGCGCAGGGTGAGCAGCCTTTTACCTTTGACTTCCACGGTTTCCTTCAAACCGTGTCCCCATTCTTGATTTCAACAGGCGAGCAGTTGGGGGTCGCGAGCATTATCTCGGCCATGCTCGTGGATCAGCTATTCCCCAGGGATAGGGTGTTCAACCTTAAGGAGCTTTTCCTGCTGGCTGAGATGCACCAGGATGTGCTAAGTACGCCAAAAGAGCAACTTATTCAGGCGGTCGATTACGTGAAGAGCACGGTGTTGGCTGGCAAGACGTACAAACCTGCGGACTTCAACCATGTCTCACTGGGTTTGAAATCCTTTCTCGCGTGCAGCTCGGAGCAGCAGAGGCAAGAATTGGAGAGGCAGAAGGAGGTTCGAGAACGGGAAGCGGAGGAACAGAAGCAGCTCGCAGCAGAGGAGCGTCGTCTGCGGCAGGAGTCCCAACGCAAAATACAAGAGCAACTTCTGGAAATTGCAGACCTCAAGGAGGCAGGCGTCGAAAAGGAAGAAGAGTTGGCTGCCCTCAGAGTCGAGTCGGGGCATCAACTAGACCGCCTCGTGAGGCAAGAGGAAAGGGCTCGCCTCCGAGCGCGATTACTCTGGATGATTCTCGGATACGCTACCGGGGTGGTGACTTGGAGCTGCGAGGCCAAGATCGCCGGCTACGTTCTTTGGAGGTCGGGCGTTCCGATAAGTTGGGCCGTGCTCATTCTGTTTGTGAGGCTGTTGGGCCTAGCGGCTTTCATGCTTCCGAGTACAGCGTGGCTGAGGCGGGTCGCTTGGAAGGAGAACAGGAAGATCGCGTTCTTGGCGTTGACCCTGATCGTCGGGCTCAGGTGGGCCAATCTAGCGGAGGCCAACATTTCGATCTACTCGATGAGCGCGCTGGCGACTTCGATTGGAACTCTCCTTCTGTTATTCGTTGATCGTGAATGGCTGCTCGGGAAGGGAGGGGCGGGCGCCGAGGGTTTACCGCACGACTGAAAGTCGTGCCCTTCCCGATCATGCTTGCTGCGTTCGGAATGGCAGGGGTATTCTTGCGGCGATATGGACATCATCGGCGGCAACATCTTCAGGGACAACATTGGGGCGTGGCTGGCGGCGACTATCGTGGCATTGATGACAGTGTTCTCGGACAAACTGCTGGAGCGCATCCGCTTTCGGCTGAACCGCGCCGATCTTCGGGCCAAGTATTTTGAGGAACTGGCGGTGGATTTGAGCACCTATATTTTCTTCGCAGAACTGTTTTGCGAACGCTACCAGAAAGGGTGGTCCAAGGATCCGGAAGACCTGGCCTCGATTGGCGGGGAGGTGAATGGGGCGGTGACGACTTTGCGGAAAAAGGAGTTCGTCTATCGCTCGTGGGTGCACCGCTATTGGGGCGATAAAACAGTGGCGCAGTTTACCGAAGTGATGGCGGCGGTGAAGGCGGTGGACGATGCACTCCATGCCTTTAATGACGAGGGCGAGGAAGACAAGAAAACAATCGCGCTAGCGAAGGAATTGGATAAGCTGCGTGCGACGGCTGAGCGGTGGATGGTGCAGACCAGCTAACGATCGGTTGGTGGCGCGGGACTTGGTTCCATTTCTTGGGGGCTTGCGGCACGACTGACGTCTCCCTTCCCTGTCGCGGTGCTTCTAAAATCCTCAGGAGGATGGGATCGTGGAGTCCCACGTCTCGCAAAAGACGCGAGACGTGGGGCACCCTTCGGGTCGTGGTAGCGTCTATTAACAGCAGGTTTCTCACCGGGCTTTCAGCCCGATTCGGAATGACAAGGATTTTTTTGCCGGCTTTCGGCACGACTGAAAGTCGTGCCCTTCCGAGCGCTGACGCCGTTTGGATATTGGGGGCTTGATCGAAGGCTTATAATTAACGTATGCCTCAACCGATCAGAGTCGATAACAGCCGGCCAGCGACGCCGTTCGATACGGCGAGGATTTTGGGTGTTTCGAAGAAGCGGACCGAGGCGATCATCCGGGAAGTACGGGGGATGATCCACAGAGATCCCAAGACTGGGGAAATCGTGATCCGAACCAATGGAAGGGGAAAGACGGCTGGTCATCATAGCTCCCGCAATGGCACGAAAACCAGGAAAGCAACTTCGGCGCGCCGCAACACCTCGCGTTAGGGAATCTGTCTTTCTCAACGTTCCCTACGATGCGGAATTTGAGAACCTTCTCCTCGCCTACATCGTAGGCATCAGCGCCTTCGGCTTCACCCCGCGCGCAACCTTGGAAATTCCCTTCGGGCAGCGCCGCCTTGACCGAATCCTCTCGCTCATTCGTCAATCGCGATATTCCATTCACGATCTTTCCCGGGTACAACTCGATCAAAATGCTCCGCGAACTCCGCGCTTCAACATGCCATTCGAACTTGGACTCACCGTCGCACTGGAAAGGTCAGCGCATGCCGAGCATTCCTGGATTGTGTGTGAGACGGCGCCGCATCGAATTAAGAAATCATTGAGCGACCTTGATGGCACGGACGCCTATATTCACGGCGGAACTGTCGCCGGAGTATTCCGCGAACTGGGCAACGCCTTCGTAGGAAGCAGCCGCCAGCCAACCGTAACCGAAATGTCGCAGATTTACCGGCTGCTCCGGGCGCAGTTTCGCGGCGTCTTAAAAAGGCTGGCGCAAAGGACGCGTTCAATGCACGCGTCTTCAAAGAACTCTGCGTGCGGGCGAGCACGGCGGCGGACGAGTTGGCGGGGGTAAGCTGAAGTGCTCGATGCAGTCCCTGCCAAACCTGGTTCCCTCCTCTACTGGAGTTTCTTATCGCAAAGCCGCAGCACTGCGCGCCATCCAAATCCATTTTAAATTTGGGAATTTCCACAGGGCTGGCTTTGTGACTGTGACGGATGACCTTGCGGATGTGCTTAGGATTGAAGTAGCGGGATCGTTCTGCGGGTATCCAGAAAAGAAAGAAGGGGTCCAGTAATGAGGCGGAAGGCTGATCGGCTGGCGGGCGGGAAGCTGAAAGATTGCAAGGAACGCGGAGAGTGGGCGGAGCTTTATTTCATGATGTTGGCGGCGGGGCTGGGGATGAAAGTGTCGAAGCCGTTTGGGGATTCGGGGAGATACGATGTTGGAGTAGAAAACCAAAGGAGAGTGCTGCGGGTGCAGGTGAAGTCGACGATCTACAAGCGGCGGAATGGGGAGTACAGCTTGAATGTGATGGGGCCGGGGCGGAAGAAATACGCTCCGGGGACGGTGGATTTTTTTGCAGTGCTGCTGATTCCGATTGATGACTGGTATGTTATTCCGTTTGAGGTGATGGGGAGGAAGAATTCGAGTCTGCACTTTACGCCGGGGAGCCGGCGGCAGAAGTATGGAGAGTATCGAGAGGCGTGGCATTTGCTGCGGGAGCGGGGGTTGACGATTCAGGCTTGTGGCGAGGAAGGATCGGTGGACGCGGGCGAGGAGCAGAGGCCGTCGATTTTGCTGGTTTGAGTTGCTGCTCGGCGGCTGAAGCCGCTGTTGATTTTGAGGTCTTTGCGGCGCGGCTGAAGCCACACCCTTTCAAAACGGTTGCTGATCGCGATGCTCACAGCCTGCTAGATGTTTTGAGTCTTCAACCGTGAAGCGAAAACCGCGCCCGGTTGCTTTCTGCTATCCATTTTTTTTTCTGCGCGCATCCTTTCTGCGGGTTTTTGAAAATACCGAGAATCTTTAAGTTTCTTAGGAAACGTTTCTCGGGTTTGCTGCACTATTCATCGAACGAGTGTCGGACTGTCGATCCGCAGGAGTGTGGCTATGGCGGCGGGACTGGATCAGCTCAAGCACATTGTGGTGTTGATGATGGAGAACCGGTCGTTTGACCACATGCTGGGATCACTGGCGGCGGTGAATCCAGCGATTGATGGGATTACGGCGGGGCTGAGCAATCCGGATACGACGGGGGCGTTGGTGCAGCCGCAGGCGCTGGCGGCGTTTCAGGGGCAGCTCGATCCGGACCCGGACCATCATTTTCCGGCGGTGGATTTGCAGATTTTTGGCGGGGACACGAGCGCGGGGCGCGTGCCGAATATGCAGGGGTTTGTGAAGAGTTATTTCAATCAGCAGCAGGATGTGGGGCACTCGCAGAAGATCATGTATTACTTTGCGCAGAATCAGTTGCCGGTGCTGACCACGCTGGCGCTGGAGTTTGCGGTGTTTAACGGGTGGTTTGCGTCGATACCGGGGCCGACGATTTGCAATCGGGCGTTCGCGCATTATGGGACGTCGTTTGGACAAGTAGGGATGAGCGTTTTTTATGTGATGGAGCCGTACAAGAGTATCTACGAGCGGATGGTTGGAGCGGGGCACACGGCGAAGATTTATTACTATGACACGACCAGCTCGACGATGGAAGTGGTGAACCTGCTGCAGAACGAGCCGCAGCTGTTTGCGACGTATCCGCAGTTTTTGTCGGATTGCGCGAGCGGCAGTTTGCCGGATTATTCGTTCGTCGAGCCGAACTATAGCGATCACGATACGGATGACGGGGAGGAAGTGGCGAGCGATCAGCATCCGGATCACAACATTCAGGCGGGAGAGGCGTTCATTGCGTCGATCTACAATGCCGTCAAGAATTCGCCGTTGTGGCCGAATACGGCGCTGCTGGTAGTGTATGACGAGCACGGAGGGATTTACGATCACGTGGCGCCCCCGAATTGTTCTCCGAATGCGCTGGACGGGTTCACGGCTTCGGCGAACGATACCGGGATGGGCCAGCCGTTTGCGTTTGACCGGCTGGGGGTGCGGGTTCCGGCGATTTTGATTTCGCCGTGGGTTCCGAAGGGGACGGTGGTGAGCGGGCGTGTGTTTGAGCATGCGTCGATTCCGGCGACGGTGACGAAGTTTTTTCTGGGAAGCTATGCGCAGCGCACGGCGCGGGAAGCGGCGGCGGATACGTTTGTGGATTTGATTTCGCTGGATGTGCTGCGGCAGGATTGTCCGGACTTTGATGTGTAGAGGTGCGGCGCAAAAGGGGTGAGGTTATGACGGTGATCCACGTACCACGGCTTGATCCGCAGAGCGCGATGGATAGAGACCGTCCAGTCAATGCGCTGCTGAAGTCACAGATTCTGCATCTGCACGAAGCGGAGCGGAGGCTGCCGGTGCGGCACCACACGGACATCTACATTAATGCGATCAAGACCGAGGGCGAAGCGGTGGAGTACATTCGCGCGGTGACGGAGGCGATTCACGGCGCCCATGCGGAGGCGGCGGCCAGACGGGCTAAGCGGAGGCCGGCGATTGAGATTGCGGCGGTGGCTGACGAGGGACCGGTGCGGAAACCGAAGAGTGGTGGTAAGGGCAAGAAGAAGGGGAAGAGTTAGAGGCCGCTTGCGCGGCCGGACAGCCCCTTCGGCTTCGCTCAGGGCAGGCTTGGGCGGCTGTCCCTACATGAGTCATCCTGCGGGCTGGAGGCGGTATGCGGTGGACGTGGTTGATCGTGCTGGGGCTGGCGGGCACATTGGCCTTTGCGCAGGAGAGCATGCTGCAGGCGGAGTTTCGCCGGGAGGGGGAACGGGCGAGCGATGCTTGCAAGGATTTTGGTTTTAAAACCGTGCCGGGGTGTGCGTATGAGATTTTTACCGATAATCCGCTGCACATTGCGGCGGGGAGCATGCCGGCGCAAAACGGATTTGCTTTGGGCGGGGCGTTCGTGGCCGACAAGAATACTAAGGATTGGCGGCTGACTTGGGACGTGGATGCGGTGGGCTCGACCAATGGGTCGTGGCGGGCGGGGGGATATATGAAGTTGATCCACACGCCGAATGAGCCGATTCGTGTGATTATTCCGGAAACGCCGCAGCCGGGTGCAACTGCTGAGCCGAAGAGACCTGCAAAAAAGCCGGCGATCAACCTGGTGCATCCTTATACGGTTTTCAACTTGTACGCGCAGTCGATCTCGTTGAACAAACTTTATTTTTTTGGATTGGGGAATGATTCCACGCTGGCGGGGCAGTCGGTGTTTGGAATGACGCAGACCGTCGTGGGAGCGAATGCGATCAAACCGGTGTATGAGTGGTCCGCAGTTAGCAAGTTGAGGCTTGCATTGTTGGGCGAAGTGAATGGGCGGTTTGTGAGCGTGAGAGGCGATAACGGGCAATCATCGCCTTCGATTGGGACGCTGTATACGAATGCGACCGCACCGGGGCTGAACAGCCAGCCGGGATTTGTGCAGCTGGGGGAGGGGTTTCGCATCGATCCGGTTTTGTTTAAGGACCACTTCGAGCTGAATTACCTGGGGAACTTTCAGCAGTTCTTTGCGCCATCGAGTTCGACAAATTCTTTTCTTCGTTGGACGGCTGATCTGAATCACACTTTCTATTTGTATGGCTACTCGAAGGCCGGTGTTAAGAACACGGACGCGAGTGGACCTGACGAATGCGCGCCGAATGGGGCGAAGTGTCCGGAGATTCCGCATACGCGGAATTTGAATGGGTTCATCACCGCGAGGCTGCTGGTTTCGGAATCGATTAATTCGGCGACGAGCGCGGTGCCGTTTTACTTTCAGCAGACTTTGGGTGGGGCCGATATTGACGGAAATATGGCGCTGGGAAGTTATCAGGATTACCGGTTTCGTGCGCCCAACTTATTATTGCTGCAGGAGAGCTTTGAGCATTCGGTGTGGGGTCCGTTTGGGTTCAAGTTTATGACGGACCAGGGCACGGTTTCGGTGACGCGGGGGGATTTGGGATTCGATCACTTGAAACACAGCCTGGCGGCTGGGATCACGCTGCGGGCTGGCGGGTTCCCGATGGTCTCGCTGATGTTTGCCTGGGGCGGACCGGAGGGTCACCACAATATTTTCAACATGAATAGTTCTCTGCTGGGCGGGTCGGCGCGGCCGCTGCTGGATTGAGGGGAGCTGGATTGAAAGCAGCTTGACTTCAGGAGGAGTGAGGGCTAGAGTTTCACGTCAAACTTCGAAGGAGCTCCCTTCGAGCCGCTCCGGCTCCTTGTCTTCCCTCTCTAGCCGGACCGGTTGGGCCCAAAACGACTGAGCTTGAGGTGTATAGATGGCTCTTCTAGAGCAGGTTCGCGCGAGCCTTCTTCCGGTAGGGGCTTGGGTAGGGCGCCACTCCGTGGAGATTCTGCTGGCGTTCGTGTTTGGACTGCCGTTAGCCTACTTTGCGGGCGTGTATTTGGAGCGTCCCGATCCGTTCACCGTTTATGTGGTCGCCGATAGTGACACAAACGATAAAACCTTGAGGATTTTTCGCGATAAAGCGAAGGTCACCTTGGCGACGATCGGCGACGTCGATGTGATTGTGCAACTGGTACACCTGCAGGACAACTCGCAGGAGACCATCCAGAGGGTAGCGGAGGACCTGAGCAGCCGGCCCAATACGTTGATGGTCATCGGGAGCGGGCGAAGCCAGCTCACTGAGGAATCCTTGCCCATTTATTTCAAGGCAAACCCGAGGATCCCTTACCTGGCGACCACGGCCAGCGACAGCGATCTGCTGAAAAATTGTGACGATAAATGTTACGAGTGGAGTGTCTTACGCCCGGTGCTGCACAAGGTTCAATTTGCTCCTTTGCTGCAGCTTTCTCCGACCAACAGGATCCAGGCTTCGTCAGCAGTCGAATTCGCCATCGAAAACAATAAGCACCGTTTTTTGATTGTCTATGGAGACGACTCTCAGAACAAGTCTTACACGGACGATCTGGTGAACGAATACGAACAGGCCATCGCCGGCGAAGTCCTGGAAGGGGCAGTGAAGGTCGACAAGTTCGAGTTGAACGCTCTACCGGACGATGCGACATTGAGAGGGATGAACCCCGAGTGCGTCCTGTATGCCGGCAATTTTGGAGAGGCTCAGACCCTGTTCGGCCGATTTTCTCGCATGACTACCGCCAAGGATCAGATGCTGATGATTCTCTCGGATTCCGTGATCCAGACGAGCGGCTCGGATGTGCAGCTCTCGAAGGCGTTCAAGTCGGCATCCAAGGCTAACATCCTTCCGGTTCGATTCACTCACCAGACCGTCGCTTCGGACTATAACAACCACGTGAGCACTTATGACCGCGACGCATTTGCCATCGCTAGAACGCTGATCGATGACCTGAATGACCGCGGTGTCGATCTTCGGATGCGGCTCAAGTCGTTGCTGCACATTCACAATGCCCGGGATGCGCGAAGAAACCTTGACCGTATCATGAAGGAGAATGGCGGAGTACGGACCTGGTATGTTGGCGAGGCGCTGCCGGGGGAGCGTCCCGTAACCTACATCTTTAAGGGGTCCAATCAATACACCGGGATATTCCATGTCTGGAAATTGCAGGGTCCGGAAACCAGTCCGGGACCTGGGATGGATGACGTAGATCACTGGCATCCCGGTCGAGGTATCACATCCGCCCAGGAAGCAGCCGCGCTAGCGGCACAGAAATAATCGCGCCCGCTGCCCCGGGTTGCGGTGCCGCGGCGCACTCGGGTCCATTTGTTAGCAGCTCGCGGCGCCCCTGGGCCGACTTCGCTCGCTCAGCGCGATTCTTCCGAACTCCAGGAGCAAGAGGTGGAAAATCCCACGCTTCGTGGATTGCCCGAAGCGTGGGACTTCCGTTTGCGATGGGGTCAGGCTGCTTTGGGTAGCCCTTTGATGTATTTGACGCAGGCCTCGTAGGAGGCTGGGCCGAATACTTTTCTATAGATCATGGGCACGATCTGGCCCTCGGGGATGATCAGATACTTGTCGAGCGGTTCGATCAGCACCTGATAGACATCGTACTGCTGGTTGGATTCATGCACCGGTATGGTGAGCCGCTTTTGTTCGTTGACGAAGATTTCGACCTTGTCGTGAACTTTGTCGAAGATATCGACTTGCGTATTCCAGGGAAAGAGGATTTCGCCGCAAGGTCCGGGAAGTTGCTTTTCCGCGATGAAGACCTGGGCGGCGCCTGGGTCGACGACGTATTGGCGATGTCCGCCGGGATATTTGTCGATGATCTCGACGGAGTCGCAGGTGGTGACGAGCTCGGCACCGACGAAGACGGTGATGCGGCCGTGATGCCGATTGGCAACAGCGTGTAGGTTGTTCATAGGACCTCCAATTCATCCCTGTAAGGATGGTGTACGGGTTACTTGCGAGGGGCCAGCGGGAACCGCGATGGAATGCGATTGCAGTCTGACCCAGAGCGGTCAGCTAGTTCCGTGTTCTTAGTTCCGTGTTTCAGGGGAAGAGGACTCACGGCGATTGCTGGATTTCCGCTGGGCGGAAAGCTGGCGGACGCGTGGCCGTCCTGCCGGCGGAGGCAATGCTAGTGGGCGGGTTGGGTGGGTGTCAAGGTGAAAGCGGCGGGGCCGATGGAGTGCGGAATTAGTCCATCCAGTGCGGGTATTCCGCTATTAAATTCAACAGGATGCGGTTGAGGCTAAAACCATTGCGCAGGCCGGATGCCTCTGGTAGCATTCTTGAGGACTTCTTTTTGATGGTGCGACCGTTCTTTTGAGTGATCATCACGAGTAATCATGCGACCACCTGCAGCACCCCCCAGCGTCGCCAGAAACTAAAGTCCGAAGCCGCTTTCTAAGGAGAATAAATCTTGGGCGCAGCAACGAAGAACCGTATTTTGTTTACTTCCGAGTCGGTCACCGAAGGGCATCCGGATAAGATTGCCGACCAGATTTCCGATGCCATTCTGGACGCGTGCCTGGCGGAAGATTCATCGAGCCGGGTGGCTTGCGAAACCCTGACCGCAACCGGGCTGGTGGTGATTGCCGGAGAAATCACGACCAAGGCGTATGTAGATTTCCAGAGCGTGGTGCGCGGCACGGTGGGCGCCATCGGCTATGACAATGCCGTTTACGGATTCGATTGCAACACCTGCGCCGTAATCTCGAGCATTAACAAGCAATCCGGCGACATTGCCATGGGCGTGGATACCGGCGGCGCCGGCGACCAGGGAATGATGTTTGGCTATGCCTGCGGGGAGAATGAAGACTTGATGCCGACGCCGATTTCGTTGGCGCACAAGCTAACGATGCGGCTCTCGCAGATGCGCAAGAATGGAACTCTTCCTTTCCTCCGCCCGGATGGAAAATCCCAAGTAACAGTTGAATATGATGCGAAGGGTAACGTGCTGCGAGTGGATGCGGTGGTGATTTCCACGCAGCATGCGGAAACCGTGAGCAACGAGGAGTTGCGGGCGGGCATTCTGAAGCACGTGATTCAGGCGGTGCTTCCGGCGCACCTGCTCGACGAAGATACGAAGTACCACATCAATCCTACGGGAAGGTTCGTGATTGGCGGGCCGATGGGAGATACGGGGCTGACCGGGCGCAAGATTATCGTCGACACTTACGGCGGGATGGGGCGGCATGGCGGCGGGGCGTTTAGCGGCAAGGATCCGACGAAGGTGGATCGGTCGGCGGCTTACATGGCGCGCTACATTGCCAAGAACATTGTGGCGGCAAAGCTGGCGGACCGCTGCGAAGTGCAGTTGGCGTATGCCATTGGTGTGGCCGATCCGGTGAGCGTGCGTGTGGACACGTTTGGCACGGAAAAAGTAGATCCGGCGATCGTTCCGGATTTGATTCGAGCACACTTCAAGCTGACGCCCCGGGGAATTATCGAGTCGCTGAATTTGCGGCGTCCCATCTATAAGAAGACGGCGGCTTACGGGCACTTTGGGCGCAACGATCCGGACTTTACGTGGGAAGGGACGGATAAGGCGGCGAAGCTGGCCAGCGACGCGGGAGTGCGCGAGCCGGTGGCTGCGCGGAAGTAGCGGAGGGCGATTGCGATAAGGAAGCGGCCCGAACGCGCAATTGTTGCATCGCAAAGACGCGATGCTTCGCGCGGCTCGCCCATATCCCCTTCGGCTCCGCTCAGGGCAAGCCTTCGCTGCGCAAAGAACGCGCGCTCAGGATGACTGTCGGCGCTGACCAAGGTTCAATGTGGGAGATGAGTCAAAAGTCTTATTCCCTAAAGATTATTTGGGTATGCTGACCTGGGACCGGAATCATGTATTCTGGCAGGGTACCGGGTGATCTGACCAAGTCGTTCTATCAAGCGATAGGTAACCAACACAATTTTTCGCGGGTGAAAGCGCCACAGGAGGAGCATGTCAACAGCAGCGCAGATCAATTACGACGTCAAAAGTTTAGAACTGGCCGAACTGGGCAAGAAGCGCATTGAGTGGGCGAACCAGTCCATGAAAGTGCTGCAGATCATCCGGAAAGAGTTCATCAAGAACCAGCCGCTGAAGGGGATCCGGGTATCGGCCTGCCTGCATGTGACCGCGGAAACCGCGAACCTGGCGATTTGCCTGCGCGATGGCGGAGCGGATGTGGTGCTGTGCGCCTCGAACCCGCTTTCGACGCAAGACGACGTTTCGGCCAGCCTGGTGCGCGATCAGGGCATTCCGGTGTTCGCCATCAAGGGCGAGGACAACGATACGTATTACAACCACATTCTGGCGGCGATCGACCATAAACCGCACATCACCATGGATGATGGCGCGGACCTGGTGACGATCCTGCACACCAAGCGCACTGACGCGCTGGAAGGGGTGATCGGCGGAACGGAAGAGACGACGACGGGCGTGATCCGGCTCCGGGCGATGGCGAAGGAAGGCGTGCTGAAGTTTCCCATCGTGGCGGTGAACGATGCCGATACCAAGCATTTGTTCGACAATCGCTACGGTACGGGGCAGTCGACGATCGACGGCATTGTCCGGGCGACGAACTTTTTGCTGGCGGGGTCGAAGTTTGTGGTGGCCGGCTACGGCTGGTGCGGCCGCGGACTGGCGAGCCGGGCGCGCGGCAACGGCGCGGAAGTGATCATTACGGAAGTGGATCCGACGAAGGCGCTGGAAGCGGTGATGGACGGCTTCCGCGTGATGTCGATGGCGGAAGCGGCCAAGCTGGGCGACGTGTTCTGCACGGTCACGGGCAACAAGAGCGTGCTGACCAAGGAACATTTCGACTTGATGAAAGATGGAGCGATCATTTCGAACTCCGGGCACTTCAATGTGGAGATCGATATTCCGGCGCTGGAGAAAATGTCTTCGTCGAAGCGCACGACGCGGACGTTCGTCGACGAATACTCGTTGAAAGACGGGCGCAAGATCAATCTGCTGGGCGAGGGACGGCTGATCAATCTGGCGGCGGCGGAGGGACATCCGGCGTCGGTGATGGATATGAGCTTTGCCGACCAGGCGCTTTCGGTGGAATACATGGTGAAGAATTACAAGACGCTCGATAAGACGGTCTACAAGGTTCCCGACGAACTCGACAAGCGCGTGGCGAAGTTGAAGCTGGAGTCGATGGGGATCAAGATCGACCGGCTCACGCCGGAGCAGGAAGAGTATCTGGCGGGGTGGAGCGAGGGAACGTAGGCTTGTGTAGAGCGGGCGCCCTCGCCCGCTGCCGTTGACTTTCGATTCGGGGCGGCGTAAGCCGCCCCGTTTGTTTTGCGACGATGGATCGGGAAGGGCACGGCTTCCAGTCGTGCCGTCAGAGTCGCCACAACCCAAGCGGCTTCAGCCGCTGAGGTCCGCACTTCGCATCACCAGGACAAGCGCGGTGCCAAGCGGAAGCTGGAGTCGATGGGGATCAAGATCGACCGGCTCACGCCGGAGCAGGAAGAGTATCTGGCGGGGTGGAGCGAGGGAACGTAGGGGCGTGTAGAGCGGGCGCCCTCGCCCGCTGCTTTTGACTTTCGATCGGGGCGGCGACAGCCGCCCCGTTTGTTTTTTGGAGCGAAAGCTCTTCGCAAAAGCAATCGGCTTTTGTAGTATTGTTTCGACGATGCAGGAGGCCGCCATGGATTGGGGCCATCTCCTTGAAACTATCAGCAAACTTCTAACCGACCTCGCCATAATTTTCGGCGGCGGGTGGGTCCTCTATAATTACCTTACCGGAAGAACTCACAAATCCCGAGTACAGCTTCGTATCTCCGGAGAGAGAACATTCCGCGACGGCCATGAGTATTTGCTGGTCAAAACGGAGCTGAATAATGTCGGTCTGGCTCGGGTCGAGCTGGTAAGTGACGGATGCGCTACCACGGTGTACGCCCACGACCTTCCCAAAGTACCGAAATCTATCATGGAGCCTAGATGGGAAAAATTGCCCGCCTTCGATCTATTTCGCGGCCAGCGGTGGGTTGAGCCAAGCGGTTTGCTGACCGATCAGCAACTGATAGCGATTCCCGGCGTGAGTAGCAAATTTCTGAGGGTCTGGGCACACGTCGAGTCCGAGAAGGTAGCGTGGAACGCGGAGGCGGTGATTGCCCCGTTGCCAAAGTAGGCGGTCCATTTGCTAGTACAATACAGGGTGGGGGTGAGTTATGGACTACGCATATCGCCTGGAAAACGTCGACCCAAGAATCACGGAAGCCCTGAAGAAAGCGAAGGAAGAACAGCGGGAAAGAGAGCGAAAGGCGTGGGAGGCTGAGGGGAACAAGACGCAGCAGGAAGCGCCTGTGCATCAGCAGCGGAGCTAAGCTCATTCCTGGCGATCTCGACCAGCGCGTCGCCAAACTGAAGCTGGAGTCCATGGGGATTAAGATCGACCGGCTGACTCTGGAGCAGGAAGGGTATTTGGCGGGGTGGAGCGAGGGAGCGTAGGGGCATTAAGCAGTTAGCAATTAGCATTTAGCCAGGCGGGGCGAGCTGCCCCGTTTGCTTCCTCGCGCCGCTGGAAAAGGGGCAGAGGGTTGAATATTGGATTCGCTCAATTACTTTTCTTCGCCCGAAACACCGTGGCCGGAAAGGCTACCGTAGAGGCTCAGGGCCCACCCGAACACGTACAAGAGAAAAGCGAGCCGACTGCACCAGCCGTAAATAGTCTCGAGCCCCTCCTCTTGCCTCCTGATCGCCTCAAGGAGATCGCCGCCGGCGACGAGAACCGGGGCATCGGCGATCAGCAGGTACCCGACGTCCAGTTGTGCGAGCGCCAGAGTCGCCGCATCCTGAGGAGCCGCCTCCAGCTCCTTCACCTTGCTCTCTGTAGCCTCGTGGAACTTGGAGATTGTGTCACCCATTTTCGCAAGGGGGCTTTTGAGGGGGGCCTTGTTGCTTACCCTGTCCGCAAGCCCAGACACTCGCTCGGAGTCGCGCTTCAGCAAGGCGTCTCGTTCTCTCATCATTGCTATGGTGGTTTTGATCTCGCGGGGGTACCGAAGAGTCGCGGGGTCACCAGCAGCAGACCTTTGTCTTATTTCGATTGTGCTGGCCTGCTCTTCCAGCGTGAACGTGTGCAGCTCTACTATCCGGATGTCTTGTTCTATGGTGTAAAGGGACTCGGCAGCCGCCAGGGAGTCCCTCAGATCTTTCAGTTCGTCCCGTATCTCCTCCTTCACGACGAATGTCAGAAACACAACGAGCGCGCCAGCGATCACTAATCCCGTCCGCCGCCTCGGCGCACGCTTCCTCACTTCGGTCCTTATGGCTTTGGCCTTGTTGCTCATCGAAAGAACGATTCTAGCTGAAGCGAATCCGCACGCTTCGCTCAGGACGACAGGACGCAGCAGGCCGTACGCCCAGTCAGGCCGTAAAAAGTATTCTCTCCGCAGCGCTTGTGACATCTGACCTTGTCATCCACAGCCCTCCTCGCCGATCATAGCCACGGAGGCACACTACCATACCAATTTTCTAAATCCAGAATCCACTAACTTCTTTGATCTCAAGATCTTGCCCGCAAGTTGTTGCAGCGCTTGGATTATTTGCGATTTTCGTTGCAACCTGATGATTCCAACCACGCGAGGATGGGTAGGGGATACCAGCAACGGTCCAAACCGGACACATATCCGTCACACAGATCGTGGCCTTCCCGCTCTAGCTATCCCAAGGGCCAGCGATTCGGGAGAACTCCCTGAAACGGATGGGATGCGGGTGAGGGTGCAGGGATCCTTCGACTGCTTCGCTCATGACGACAGGTTGCAGGGACCGCTGGCCATTGTTGGTATATACACAGTATCTATATACTACGTATCTCGCAACAACGAAGGAGTGCCCATGCCATCTGCGCAGATCGTGAA
Source organism: Acidobacteriaceae bacterium (assembly GCA_003140075.1). Taxonomy (GTDB): domain Bacteria; phylum Acidobacteriota; class Terriglobia; order Terriglobales; family Acidobacteriaceae; genus Sulfotelmatobacter. The sequence goes on from PLIO01000235.1 coordinate 18,035, forward strand.
GTGGGGGAACAGTTTGGCGGTACGAATTCCGAAGCCGGTGGCGGAGGCGGCGGGAGTGCGGGAGGGGGATGCCATCGTGATCGAGGCGGCGGCGGGAGAGATCAGCTTTCGGCGGAAGCAGAGAATCCCTACGCTGAAGGAGCTGGTGGCGCAGATCACGCCGGAGAACCGCTATAGCGAGACGCCGACCGGCGCGGCGCGGGGAAAAGAGAGGGTGGAGTGGTGAGGCGCTCCGGGTCTTCCCACGCGGGGTCGTATGCGAGTTCCTATATACCCCGGGCGGGCGACATTGTTTGGCTCGACTTCGATCCGCAGGCGGGACGGGAGCAAGCCAAACGGAGGCCCGCGCTGGTGGTGACCGAGCAGAGCTACAACCGGGCTAGCGGACTGGTTATCGTGTGTCCGCTTACGAGCCGGCGGAAACCGTATCCATTTGCGTTGCCCGCGAATGTCGACAAGGTTGAAGGCGCGGTGTTAGTGGATCACATCAAGAGCATGGACTGGGCGGCGCGGAAGGTGACGTTTCATTCCAAGGCGGATGCTGCGCTTTTGGCGAAGGTGCGGGGTTACCTAGGGGTGCTGCTGGGGATTGGGTGAGCGCGGAGGAAGCTGAAGGAAAAATCTCCACTTCTCGCAGAGGACGCGAGAAATGGGGCACCCGGATGTGGATTTGCTGACAACGGAACATGAGGTCAAAATCCCCGCCCTGTCTCTCCAAAAAACGGAGAGACAAGGACAGGGCACCCGGCTGGTTCACCGTGAGATTGGCCCTAATACGTGAATGACTGAATCTCCGTGACGCCGGAGTCGGGGCCGTCGACGTAGCCGGTGCGGTTGCTGGGATTCAGGGCGATGTGGGTGAAGACCACGTTGGAAGCGTTGGAGAAGTTGAATCCGTTCAGCGACTCCACCAGCTTTCCGCTCGTGTCATAGACCTGGATGCTGCTGCCCGGCGCGGTGCTCGATACCGACTGCGCCACGAAGAACAGTTTGTGCAGCGGATCAAACTCTACGTCGGATCCGCTTTGAATCTGACTGCTGGCTCCCGGCAATACTTCGGAGGCGCCAATTTCGGTTTGCAGATTGTAGAACTCGACGCGGAAGTCGACTTCGGTTGTGGTGCAGGCGATTCCGTCTTCCCAGTCCACGGCGAGGCCGTTCACAAAACCTTCGCGAAATGGCGGAGGTCCGGGGAGGCCGTTGAATTCGGTTACTGTCGCTGAGGTTAGATTTACCAGCGCGAATACCGGCGGCGGGCCACCTACCTCACCCGTGGATGCCGCCACTACCGCCTGGTTCGTGGTGCTGTCATACGCCACCTGCGGGCCATCGCCGATGCCAAATACCGGGTCAGACAGAGTGACGGGAGCTTCGAAAGTATTTGCCCCCACGTTGGAACCGAAGACGAACGTGGAACCGATGCCGCCGTCCGAAATTACGAGCACGACCGAGGTGGTGGAGGCCTGGTTGCGACTGATTCCCACAATAAGGTCGTCCTTGGTCAGGGGCGGCGTCCAGGTGCCGGTGAGTTTGTTCGAGTCGAGCGGGTTCAGCACATCATAGATTCGCTCGGTCACGAAAAGGTCCTGCGAAATCTCCTGCTCCACCAACCCCACGCTGGTGCCCTCAATTCCGAGCGTAAGGAAGTTGTCCTGGTTCTCGGTTTCCGAGACCACCTTTAGGATCTTGCCGGTCTTCTGGTCGAAGGTTTCAATGGCGGCCAGGACATTTCCGTTGGACAGGAGCTTGTCTTCACTGAGCACGCCTTCGGTGCCGTTCTGGTCGATGTCGAAGCCGAAAATCTGGCCGCCGAACTTGCTGTGCACAAGGGTTGATCCCGCGCCGATTGCCGGCCGCGCGGTAGTGCGCTGTTGGTCTGACGACTGAGCCGCAACGTTGGTTGGGCGGCTCAGCAGGAACAGAGACACGAGGGCAAGCGCTCCCACTTGAAACGATAGACGAAGATTGCTGCATTTCACGATTTGATCGCTCTCCGGTGTAGACGCTGCCTTGACTCGGCTGGCGTCACCGATAGAGAGACTACAGGCACAGTTGGGAAAGAATGTCAGAAGTTTGTAAATATTGTGTTTCCGAGTTGTCGAGGGCGCGCGGCGGTTAGTGGGCGGGGCCGGGCGTTTGCCCGATGGAGGAAGTTGTCAGGCCGGTGCTGTCGAAGGTGTAGGTACGGACCTCGCCTTCGTTGCCGGGAGCTTCGACTTTTTTGCCCTTCAGCAGGAAAGTGATGCCTCCGGCGTTTCCGGCGTAAACAACGATCTCGCGGCTGGCGCGAACGGAGGTGTTTGCGGGTGCGATTAAGGTTTCTCGCAGCACAGGCTTGTCGTCAGCCACCACGGAGACCCAGGAGGTTTGGGTGGCGCGGATGACCAGCGTGAAGGTGGGTGCCGCGGCCGCCGCATTTGCCGCCGGGGCACGGGTCTTGGCTACGGGTGGATTATCGTCGAAATCAGAAGAACCGGCGGCGGCCTTGCGGGTGGATGAAGTTAGTGGCGTTGCTGGCGGGGAAGGTTGCGGTGAAGTTGCCTTCGCGAGCGAGGGTGCGTTGTTGGGGTTGGGCGCGGGTGCGGCGACGAGGGGGCCTGTCGGCAATGCTTTGCCTGCGGTGAGCGAGGCCGTGGAAGCGGCGGGAGTTGGCGTTGATGCTGGCGGGGCGGGCGCGGGAGCTGGGGATTTTTGCGAAGCCGCTTGGGGCTGGGATGCTGGCGTGGGCTGGCTGCGGCGGTGCAGGTTCCAGAATGCAAGGACGATGGTTAGCAGCAGCAAAGCTGCGGCGAGTTTTCCCCAGGGGACGCGAGCGGCGGAATCACTCGTTGGCGCGGGGAGGGGATTGGAATCGTCGGGCAGGGAACGATGCACGTAGGCGGCGGCCCGTGGGTCGTCGATGCGAGGTTCACTGCTTCGAGCTTCACTGCGTTGAGCCTGGCGGCGGTCTTCTCTGCGGCGATTGGCGTTGCGCCGAGGGACGGTCTGGTTTTCGGTGTGGTGACCGTTGTTGCCCCGGTCGCTCTGGCCAAGATCGTTCTGGCGAAGATCGTTCTGGTGAAGATCGTTCCGGCGAAGATCGTTCTGGTGAAGATCGGCGCTGGGATGATGGTCTCGATCGGGAGGCACGGTGCGCCGATCGGGTGGTTGAATGTCTAGAGCGGGCTGGGCGCGGAAGTTGGGCAGGATAGTCTGGGCCTGGATCTGGCTCTCGCGCAGCGCGGCGAGATAGTCGGTTACGGCTTCTTCTTCGTCGAGGCCGACGTGACGGGCGTAGGCGCGGACGAAACCTTTATTGAAGACGCCGCCGGGAAGCTGGTCAAAGTGTTCCTCTTCGATGGCGCGCAGCATGCGGGTGCTGATTTTGGTGGTGTTGGAGATGGCGTCGAGCGCGATACCGCGCTGCTCGCGCTGTTTGCGAAGTTTGTCTCCGAACGAACCCACGGCGGACTCCGGCGGGCGGGGCTAGGTTCTCCGTCCGCATCGAGATGGATAATCATAGGCGAAAGGTGGGGGAATACGCTACCGGAGGGTGGAGTACGAGGGTAATCCGAGGGGCAGCGACCCTTTACTGAGATTTCTTGTGGAGGGTGACGGTGAATTGGGTTTTGCAGGTCTGGGAGGGATCGTCGAAAGCCGAGCCTTCGCGGCCGCCTTCGGAGGCGCGGAAAAAGAGTCCCTGCCTGGTTCGGTCGGGCAGGCCCGTGAAGCGGGCTTTGCCGTCGGCATTGGTGCCGACCTGGAGATCGAGCTTGTGGAGGTACATGAATCCGTAGGCGATGTGGACTTGAATGTTGGCGGCGTAGACAGGCTGGGCAGCATCGTCGGTGATGGTGAAATCGGCCGAGCAGGGGCCGATGCCGCCATCGATGACGGGGACGGTTTTCGAATCGGGCGGCGGCGAAGTTTGGGCCGCGGTCGCAGCTAGACAGAATATCGCGAACACAAGCAGGGCCGGAATTGCGGATCTGAGTCTGGCAGGTGTCGGCATATCTACGAGGATACGCCTGCCGTTCGACCGTGGGCGAATGACAGAAGTCTCCGGCCGCGCTGGGAGGTGATCGCGCGGCCGGAGAGCTGATCACGGGGTGATTTCGAACACAGTGCCTGAGCCGAAGGCGCCTGCCGCGGCAGTTGTGCCGTAGAGGTTGCCTGAGGAGTCGAAGATGAGCGAGCCTACGGGCACCGCGCCGTCGGGAGACTGGGTAAAGTCATGGAGCGCAACCTCATCCCAGCGTGGCCCGCTGTATGGAATGAGTTCGAAGACCACCCCACAGCCGTTCGGACTGCAGCCGCTGTAGGTGGTGTCGCCGCCGATCTCCGTGGTGCCGTAAACGTTGCCGGAAGCGTCGAGGGTTAGGCCGCCGATCGGAGCTGCTCCGTCGGCGCCGCCGGTGAAGGAGTGGATGACGGCCTCGTGCCAATTGTGGCCGGCAGAGAGCTTGAACACGACGCCACAGCCGCTGCCGCCGACAGGAGAGCAGCTACCGGCCCCGCCTTCATAAGTGGTGCCGTAGAGATTGCCGGACGAGTCAAGGACAACGCCCCCGTAGGGAAGCGCGCCGTCGGGGCCCTTAAAGGAGTGGATGACCCTTTCGCGCCAGCCGCCCCCGATTGAGGGCGAAAGTTCAAAGACCACGCCGCAGCCATTCTCATTTCTTGCAGGGCAGTCGATGCTGTTGCCGCCATTTAGGGCAGTGCCGTAGAGATTGCCCGCCGCATCGAAGACCATCCCGGCATAGGGCACGCCGCCCTCCTCGTTGCCGGTAAACGGAACAAGCGTGGTCAGCTTCCACGCCCCGCCGGTCTGGGGAGATAGCTCAAAGACAGTTCCCGCTCCGTGGGCGCCGTCGTCCTCGCCGGCAAAAGAATGAAGCACGGTTTCTTGGTATCCTCCGCCTGCGATGGGCGAGAACTCGAAGACCGTCCCCTGCTGCTTGGTGCCGCCAACTTGTGTGGTGCCGTAGAGATTTCCGGAACCATCAATAATGAGCGGAGAATTGGGAAGTCCACCGTCGTTTCCCCCGGTGAAGGAATGGATCGTGGTCTCCTGCCAGCCGCCTCCGGAAATGGGTGAGAGCTCGTAGAGTGTGCCAAAGTTGTGGGAGCCGCCTAGAACGGTGGTGCCGTAAAGGTTGCCAGCAGCGTCGAAGACGAGGCCGGCGCCGGGTTCACCGGGGCCGTGTTCGCCGGGGAAGCTGTAGATCACGGTTTCGGTTTGCGCTTGACTGAGCAACGACAGGTTGAGGGTGGCGGCGGCGAGAGCAAGGATCCGGATCGGAATTCTGGGAAACCTTCGCGAGGGTGAAAAGCTGGGACTGGGCATGAGCGTGTCTCTCCTTAGATATGGAAGTGAAGTCGCTCCGCGCCGGTGATGGACGACGAGAGAACTTCGGGTACGAATGGGCCTGGGACGAATGACGGTCCGCCAAAGTCGAGGCGGAGCCGGAGGGGGGAGAACGTTTCTGGCGGAAATTCTATCACGCGACGAAGTCGCTGCGAAAATGGCTGTCTGCCTGGCGTTCGCTATGGCGAACAGCCCATTGGCTTTAGGGGTTCTGGTTACCAACGTTCATTGCCCGGAGTACGCCAGGCTTTTATAATTTTTGGGACTGCCACCCGTCCATGCAAGGATTCGTTCGATTCGACGATCGAGTTGCGGTCGACGATTCGCAGAGAAAGTGTACGTTCAAGGTCGAAGGCTAACGGCAAGGACGCCCGCGCGACATCGGAGATCGAAGGAACTGGGATCAGGGAATCAAGCATGTCCGAGGCCACCGGCACTCAACTAACCCGCCAGAGCCAGGAGCTCAATATTTTTCACGACGTGGCGAAAGCGCTCACGTCGTCGCTGGACCTCGATTCGATCCTGCAAACCATCATGGAAAAAATGGCGGAATACTTCCGCCCCGACACGTGGTCGCTGCTGATGGTGGACGAGAAGAAGAATGAACTCTACTTCGCGATTGCGGTGGGGCCGGCGGCCGAAACGCTGAGGGATATTCGACTGAAGGTTGGGGAAGGCATTGCGGGCTGGGTGGCGAAACATGGCGAGCAGGTGATTTTGCCGGACGTGGAGAGCGATTCGCGCTTTGCCAAGCGCATCGACGAAGCGACGCAATGCGAGACGCGGTCTGTGATTTGCGTGCCGCTGCGGTCGAGACTGCGGGTGCTGGGCGTGATCCAGTTGGTGAATGCCGATATTTCGCGATTCAGCGAGCAGGAAGTTTTCTTTCTGCAGGCGCTGTGCGACTATGCCGCGATCGCGATCGAGAATGCGCGCTGGGTGGAGAAGATCCAGGAACTGACGATCACCGACGACTGCACGGGACTCTACAATGCGCGGCATCTCTATAAGACGCTGGAGACGGAGGTTTACCGCTCGTCGCGTTTTGCCTATGAATTCAGCGTTCTGTTCATCGACCTGGACCACTTCAAACAGGTCAACGACACGCACGGACATTTGATTGGCAGCAAACTGCTGGCGGAAATTGGCTACCTGGTGAAGGCGCAGCTGCGGCTGATCGATTTTGCATTTCGCTACGGCGGGGATGAATTTGTGGTGCTGCTGCCGCAGACCGGGAAAGATCAGGCGCTGGTGGTGGCGAAGCGGCTCCGCGATGCTTTGCGCGCCAGTGCTTTTTGCCACGAGGAAGGCTTGAATTTAAACGTGCGCGCGTCGATCGGCCTGGCGACTTATCCGCACGATGCCCGCGACGCGCACGAGATCATCCGGCAAGCCGACGAGATGATGTACGTGGTGAAGAACACCACGCGGGATAATATTGGGATTGCGCAGCGGGGAGTGATGAAGTGAGATTGAGCGATTGGGTGATCGGGCGATTTGGCGATTGAGAATCGATTTTCAATCGCACAATCACTCGATCACTCGATGGCTCAATTTTTCTGTGGCTGCGCGGCATCCTTATCCTTCTTCTCATCCTTCACATCTGGCTTCCAGGGGTTTGGGTTCGCGGGTGCATTTGGATTTACGGCGAAGGGCCAGACGTAGAGGTTCAGGCCCTCGCTTGGCTTTATTTCGACGATGGCGTACTCGCCGGGAGCGAGGTCTTCGATCGGAGTCAGCTTGAGCCAGCCGGTGCCGACGTGGTCGATGGTGGTTTTCACGGAATCCTGTTGCTGGCTGATCTTGCCGTTGGGGGCGCGCCTGACGTCGCCGACGATGCGCTTGCCGCTTTTCACTTTCACGCGGACGATGCGAAAGCGATCGAAGGGAACTGCGGCTTGCTGGGGCTTCTGGGGTTGCTGCGGTTCGGCGCGGGGAGCATCGAGGCTGGGCTGGGTTCGTTGTGCGGATGCGGTGTCGCCGGGTTGCTCGGGAGCGGAAGGCTCGTCGACGATGTTGATGTAGATGGAAGGCACGGCGACGTGGGCGTAGACCGCGGCGTGTTCGCCTTCGAGCTCAATCGATTGCTTGGCACCGCCGACGGGACCGAGGGCTCCGCGCAGGATGTTGGCGCGGGAGCCTTGGTTGACGTCGCCCTCGGTCTGTTCCACTTCCACGAGCTGGGGCTGGCCCTTGAAATTGTCGAGCAGGAATATGCCGGAAAAATCGGGCAAGTGCAGGCCGGGAGCGACTTGCGGAAGGTGAGCTTCGGCGGCTGCGCGGTCGGCATCGGTTTCCTTATCGATGAGCGCGGCTTCGGGAATGGCGGGTTTGGCGGTGCGCTCTTTCTCGAACTTTTCCGTGGCCGGCCAATCTACCAGCGAGGAAGGGAGTTCCTCCCATTCGTCGCGCTCGGCGCTCAGGTAGCGCACGCGGTCGCCTTTGACTTCATACTTGGTAATCGACTGGTAGGAACCGTCTTTGAGAATGAGGCGGCGGGCCTGTTCCTGGGCCGCGGAGTGCGGCGGAAGAATGAGGACGAGCGCGGCTAGGACTAGCGCGGCGAGTCGGCGGCGGGGTTGGGTTGGGGTTGCGGAAGCCATAGGTTTCTTGGGTTGTTGTCTTCTCAATTATCGTCTCTTCGATTATCGTCCGGGGTAAGTTTTTCGCCAAGGCGCGTCAGCTGAGGGCAGCACAAGCAAGTCGAGCTTCGCTCGCCTGGACAGCCGGGGGCGGCTGTCCCCACATGAGCATCTCCTGGAACTAGAGTGCGCGAGTGACTTCCTTATGGTCGGGGTGTGCGATAGAGTGAGAGCCATGAGACGCAGGTTGCGACAAATTGCGGAGCTTGTGGACGCGCGGCTGCTGGGAGATGGAGATGTGTGGATCGCTGGCGTGGCCAGCATCGCATCGGCGGCGGAGGGCGATCTGGTGTTTGTGGAGGATGAAAAATATCTGGTGCGGGCGCTGCAATCGGGCGCGGGCGCGGTGATTGCGGGGGAGTTTGCGGCGGGTGCTCCGGGCAAGCCGCTGCTGATTTGCCGTCATCCGAAACTGACGTTTGCGCGGGCGTCGCGAATGCTACGGTTTGACAGGAGTTCCCGGACGGATGAGGGGGTGCATGCCACTGCGGTCGTGCATGCTTCGGCCCGGCTTGCCGAGTTTGTGATTGTCGAAGAATATGCCGTGGTCGGAGCGGACGCGGAGATTGCCGAGGGAACGCGGATCGGCGCGGGGTGCGTGATTGGGCGGGGAGTGAAGATTGGGCGGGAGTGCCTGATCTATCCGCAGGTCACGATTTATGCGGGGACGACGCTGGGCGAATGGGTGACCGTGCATGCCGGGGCGGTGTTGGGGAGCGACGGCTTTGGATATGTTCGCGATCCGGAGAGCGGAAGATACGAAAAATTTCCGCAGGTGGGCAGGCTGGTGATCGAAGATGATGTGGAGATTGGCGCGAATACAACGATCGATCGCGGTGCGCTGGACGAGACACGCATTGGACGGGGAACGAAGATCGATAACCTGGTGCATATTGGCCACAATTGCCGGCTCGGCGAGAACGTGGTGATTGCGGCGCAGACCGGGCTTTCCGGCAGCATCGTGATTGAGAACGACGTTGTGCTGGGTGGGCAGGTGGGCATTGGCGAGCATGCGCGCATCGAAGAAGGAGTCATGCTCGGCGGGCAGGGTGGTGTGCTGCCGAATAAGGTTTTGCGCGGCAAGGGCGTGGCATTCTGGGGAACTCCGGCGCAGCCGGTGCGGCAGTATTTGAAGCAGTTAGCGGCGCTGGCGCGGCTGTCGGGGAGAGGAAAAAAGTAGCATTGGCTTACGGCTCCCGGCCTCTGATTATCAGGTGGGCGCCGGAAAGCGGAAGCCGGGAGCCGGCATTTATGGCAATTGTGGTGATTGGCGGGCATTCGCGAAGTGTGGGGAAGACCAGCGTGGTGGCGGGGTTGATTGCTGCGTTGCGCGAGTACGAGTGGACGGCGGTGAAGATTACGCAATATGGGCACGGAGTGTGCTCGGCGAATGGAGCGCCGTGCGACTGCGCGACCGACGATCACAGCTGGGCGATTTCAGAGGAAAAAAATCGCGGGGGAGAATCGGATACATCACGCTTTTTGGCCGCGGGCGCGGCGCGGGCGTTGTGGGTGCGAACGGAGCAGGGACGGCTGGCCGAGGCGATGCCGGCGTTGCGCAAGCGGCTGGAATCGTCGAGCAATGTGATCGTGGAATCGAACAGCGTTTTGAAGTTTATGCGGCCCGATCTATATATGACGGTGCTTGATCCGGGCACGGAGGATTTTAAGAATTCGGCGCGGGAATTCTTGGATCAGGCGGGGGCGGTGATTCTTCACGACGTTGGAGGATCGACCTGGCAGAGTGTTTCTTTGAAGCCGGTGGCGGAGCGTCCAGTGTTTCGGATCACGCCTCCGCCTTATGTGACGGCGGAGATTGTGGAGTTCGTGCGGAGTTGCGTGGAGCGGGCCGTAAAAGCAGATTCCTCGCGGGCTGAAGCCCGCTCGGAATGACAGGACTCTAATTGCAAGTCTTTGACTGCAAATCTCCGATCGCAAAACTCTTTTGTTATCCTTGGCAGTGCGACAAATTCATTCCAGCGCCTGGTTGTTGGTTGGCCTTTCATCGCTTCTGCAGGTTCTGATTTTTCCACTTCCTGGACTTTACGTTTTATCGTGGATTGCGTTTGCTCCGCTGATTGTGGCTTTGTTGCGGGCGCGGCCGGCGGGGGCGCTGGAGATCGACGGGTCGGTTAATCTTCAGGTGGCCACGCCGGGGCAGGCGTTTCTACTGGCTTACACTTCCGGCATTCTTTGGTACGCGGGAACCTGTTATTGGATTTATGACACTATGCATGAACATGGTGGGCTGAGCACACCGGCGGCCGCGCTGGCGCTGTTTCTCTTCTGTCTTTATCTGGGGCTTTATCACGGGTTGTTCGGTTTGCTGATTGGCCTGGTGGCGGGACCGGGGCGAGATAATCGGCTGGCGCTGGCGGCGGCTCCATTCCTGTGGGTGGCGGCGGAATTGGCGCGGACGCGGGTCACCGGCTTTCCGTGGGACCTGCTGGGAACGGCGCAAGTGGATAACATTTCGCTGAGCCGGATTGCCACGCTGACTGGGGTTTACGGAATCTCGTTCGAGATCGTGCTGGTGAACGTGGCGCTGGCGGCCGCATTTCTGGTGCCGAGAAGAAGGCGCAACACCCTGTTGATTGCTTCATTGGCGGCGGCGGCGGTGTTGCAAGCGGGCAGGTTGGTGGATGCCCCTGCATTGCGTGGGGATCACGCTGCGCTGCTGGTACAAGAAAACATTCCGGTGGATCAAAACTGGACGCGCGATAATTTCGAGCGCACGCTGCGCGAGCTGACGGATCTCAGCGTGGCCTCATTTCTCGACCGCGATAAAACCCCCTTCCAACTGGATTTAATTGTCTGGCCGGAATCTCCTGCCCCTTTTTTCACCAGCGATCCGCTGTTTCGCGACCCAGTGAGCGAGATGGCGCGGAAAACCGGCACCTGGGTAGTCACGGGCGCCATCGGGACCACGTCTGCGATGCAAGGCGGGAAGTCAGCTTCGCAGGTTTTCAACTCAGCTGTGCTCGTGAGTCCTGCCGGCGATTGGGCGGCACGTTACGACAAAGTGCATCTGGTGCCTTTCGGAGAATACCTGCCGTTCCCTAAGTTGTTTGCCTTTGCCGGCGGGCTGACCCAGGAGGTGGGAGAGTTTCAGGCAGGAACATCGCGGGCGCCGCTGGACGGGGGAAACAAACGGCTGGGGATTTTTATTTGCTACGAGTCCGTGTTTCCCGACGAGGTGAGGCAGTTTGCGGATCAGGGTGCGCAGGTGTTGGTGAATCTATCGAACGACGGATGGTATGGCGACAGCGGCGCTTACGCGCAGCATCTGAACCAGACGCGCATGCGCGCGATCGAGAACAACCGCTGGATTTTGAGTGCGACGGACACGGGGGTGACGGCTTCCATCGATCCTTTCGGGCGAACTGTGGCGCGGTTTCCGCGCAAGGAACGTGGGGCGCTGGCGGCGCCGTACGCGCTCACTTCGGTAACCACGTTCTACACGCGGCACGGGGACTGGTTCGCGTATCTGTGTGCGATAATTTCAGCAGGGGCGCTGGTCACGCGCTTGGGGCTTCGCATGCAAGCGGACAAGAAAGCAGAAACATCCTCATGAATCAAGAGTTCGAACAGGAATACGCGAATCTGAGCAAGAAGGTGCGCGAACTCCGGGAGTATCTTTGACGCGGACAAACTCCGTCCGCAGCTAAGCGAAATTGAGAAGCAGTCCGCCGACCCGAACCTGTGGTCCGATCCGCAGCGCTCGAAACAGGTGATGCGCGAGAAGAAGCGGCTCGAGCACTTGCTTACCACCGACGCCGACCTGGCTCGCCGCGGCGATGACATTGCAGCTTACTTCGAACTGGCGAAGGAAGGCGAAAATGTGGACGCCGAATTGCGCCGCGAGCTCGACTTGCTGCGCGGTTTGGTGGACAAGCTTGAGACTGAGACACTGCTCTCCGGCGAGAATGACGCGCTGAACGCAATTGTGACGATTCATCCCGGCGCGGGCGGGACGGAATCGCAGGACTGGGCCGACATGCTGCTGCGCATGTATTTGCGGTGGGCGGAGCGGCAGGGATTCGAGACGGTTCTTTATGATTACCAGCCAGGTGAAGAAGCGGGGCTGAAGTCGGCGACCTTCGCGGTGAACGGCGAGTACGCTTTCGGGTTGCTGAGCAGCGAAATCGGCGTACACCGGCTGGTGCGTATTTCTCCCTTCGATCAAGCCAAACGGCGGCATACTTCGTTTGCCAGCGTTTATGTTTCGCCGGAAATTGACGATAGCATTGAAGTAGTGATCAAGCCGGAAGACATTCGTACGGACACTTACCGTTCGAGCGGCAAGGGCGGGCAGCACGTCAACACGACGGACTCGGCGGTGCGCATTACACACATTGCCACGGGATTGGTGGCGAGTTGCCAGAATGAACGCTCGCAGCACAAGAATCGCGAGCGCGCCATGAGCATGTTGCGCTCCAAGCTTTACGAATTCGAGATGGAGAAGAAGCGAGCGGCCTCGAAGAAGATCGAAGATTCGAAACTCGACAACGACTTCGGTTCACAGATTCGCTCCTACGTGCTGCAGCCATACCGCATGATCAAGGATCATCGCACGAAGACCGAGGTTGGCGACGTGGACCGCGTGCTCGACGGCGACTTACAGCCATTCATGCGGGCGTATTTGTCGGCGCGGCGCGGGGAAAAACAGGAGAAGTAAATCGTGAACGGGGCGCGGGGAAAAGCCAAAAAAGCTCAAACACAGGGGAAGCACAGGGGAAGGCTTGGGGCGCGCTTTTTACGGGCGTTTGCTTTTGCGGCGGAGAAGCACGCCGGCCAGACGCGCAAGGCCTCCACGACTCCTTACATTGCGCACCTGATGGGAGTTGCGTCGCTGGTGCTGGAGTTCGGCGGAGATGAGGATATGGCGATTGCTGCGCTGCTGCACGACGTGGTGGAAGATTGCGGCGGTGCGCTCATGCTGAAAGAAGTCCGGCGGCAGTTTGGGACGCGTGTGGCGAAGATTGTGGATGGGTGCACGGATTCGGACACGGAACCCAAGCCGCCGTGGCGCGAACGCAAAGAGACTTACATCCGGCGTTTGAAGACTGCCGATGCGGACACCAGGCTGGTTTCGGCCGCGGACAAACTGAATAACGTGCGCTCGATTCTTGCCGACTACCGGGAAGTTGGAAAAGCGGTGTGGGCGCGGTTCCACGGCGGGCGCGACGGAACGCTTTGGTACTATCGGGCGTTGTTGCAGGAGTTTCTGCGGCACAAGCCGAACCGGTTGATTCGCGAGCTGGGGCTTGCGGTGAACGAGCTCGAAGCTGGAGTAAGCCTTCAAAGTGCTCGTGGTTCGGGTTCTCGGAATTCCAGGAGGTGAGTTTATGCCGCGCACAATCGATCTACTTCGCGCCTCCAAGTTGCCGTCGAACATGATGCAGTTTGCGGCGAAGGGCGCGATGTCAGTCCCGCCGGATGAAAACCTGGAGATTCTGGTTTACCTGGCCAAGAACAATCAGGTGTTTGGTCCGCTGGCGCGCATGACGTTGGCGGGGTGGGAGGAAAAGGCATCACTGGCCGCAGCAGCCGATCCGAAGACGGCGCGCGAGGTGCTCGACTATCTGGTGTCGCCCGATAACATTCGCCCTAAGCTACTGCCTGCGCTGTTGGAGAATCCTTCCGTGGCCGAGAGTGAGTTGGTCAAGTTCGCCATCTCGGCATCGCAGGAAGCGATTGCGGCCATGCTGCAAAGCGCGCGGGTGCGGGCTTCGGCGCAAATCCTGAAATCGCTGAGATCGAATCCGTACCTGAAGGCTGAGCATGCGTCCACTGTTGCGGAACTCCTGGGTGTGGGAAAGACACCGCCGCCGGTTTCCGCCGCTGTGGCTGTTCCGGTTCATGAGGCACTTGTGGCGGAGGCAGCGGAAGTTGTCGACGAGCCGGCCCCGGCGGCAAGCGACGAAGGGGGAGAAGTTCCTGAGGAAGCTGTTTCGGTTTACCTGGCGGAGCACGCGACGGAGATTGCCGCGGAAGCGGATAAGCCGTTCCAACCGGTGGGCGGCATTGTGGATTTGCTGGGCGCCGATTATTTTCCGGTGTCGGAAAACAAAACGCTGACGGCGACGGCCGATGCGACGGAGAAAGCTGTGGCTGAGCCCGCCGGCGGCGCCGCAGCAGCAGCGGCAATTCCTAAACGTGTTGCCGCCGTGAAAGCTCAACCGGCACACCGTGACAATGCCATGCAGAAAATCAACCGCCTTGATATTAAAGGGCGCATCCAGCTGGCGTTGAAGGGCAATAAGGAAGAACGGTCGCTTTTGATTCGCGATGGTACGAAGGTGGTGGCGCTGGCGGTGCTCGAGGCGCCTAAACTTTCCGACGGCGAAGTTGAAAAATTTGCTTTGCAGAAGAATGTGCTGGAGGCGGTGCTGCGGCAGATTCCACTGAAGCGGCGCTTCATGAAGAATTACATCGTGGTGCGGAATCTGGTATCGAACCCGCGTACGCCGCTTGATCTTGGGTTAGGCTTGATGAAGCATCTGCTCACGCAGGACTTGAAGAATATTTCAGCCAACAAAGAAGTATCTGAGACAGTGCGCAAGCTGGCGCAGAAGATGTACAAACAGAAACTGGATATGGCGAACAAGAAATGAGGAAGCGAGCCGAACGCGCTCTTCGGTCGCTGGCGATCGCTCAGTACGGGCTCGGTGGAGTCGCGCGGCTCGCCCAGATCCTTCGCTGCACAAAGAACGCTCGCTCGGGATGACAACTTACAGTGTCTATTCTCCCTCAACTAGGTCCCGTCGCTGAACTACTGAAGCGCGCGAAGACCATTGCCGTGGTTGGAATCTCCAACGATCCGCTGCGACCCAGCAATGGCGTTTCGGCCTATATGCAGAGCCAGGGATACCGCATTATTCCTGTGAACCCGCGGATTGAATCCTGTCTGGGGGAAAAGGCCTACGCTTCGCTGCTCGATGTGCCGCAGAAGATCGACATCGTGAACATTTTTCGCCGGCCGGAGTTCGTGGAAGAAGTTGTCGACCAGGCGATTCGATTGAAGGTTCCGGCGATCTGGATGCAGGAGGGCGTGATTCACGAGAAGGCTGCGGAAAAGGCGCGCAAGGCTGGCATCTTTGTGGTGATGGATCGTTGCATTCTGCAGGAACATCGGGCGCGATTCAGCTGAGCTGCAGATGTATCAAGATCTGTCTCCCTGCCTGTTCGATGAACGCAGCTTCTCGATCTCTGCCATGCGCTCGCGAATTCGCTTTTCGATACCTTCACTGGTAGGGCGGTAGTAGCTACGATCGCGCAGATTGTCGGGCAGGCATTGCATGTTCGCGACCTTGCCTTCGAGATCGTGGGCGTATTGATAGTCTTTGCCGTAGCCGAGGCCTTTCATGAGTCCGGTGGGCGCGTTGCGCAGGTGCAACGGGACGGGTTCGGCGGCGGTTTGTTCGATATCCTTCTGCACATCACCATACGCGGTGTAGAGCGCATTCGACTTGGGCGCGACCGAGAGGTAGACGACGGCTTGCGCCAGGGCGAGATTGCCTTCGGGCATGCCGATGAAATCAACGGCGTCGCGTGCGGCCATGCAAAGGGAAAGCGCGTTGGGATCGGCGAGGCCGATGTCTTCGACCGCCATGCGAACCACGCGGCGAGCGATGTAGAGGGGATCTTCTCCGGCTTCGATCATGCGGCCGAGCCAGTAGAGAGCGGCATCGGGATCGCTGTTGCGGACGGACTTGTGCAGGGCTGAAATCAGGTTGTAGTGTTCTTCCCCGGCCTTGTCGTAAAGGAGAGTGCGCTTTTGGAGTGCATCGCGAACAATTTCGTCGGTGATTTCGGCGGGCTGAGTGCCAGCCTGTTGGGCGAGGCGGGCCGCGACTTCGAGGACGTTGTAGGCGCTGCGGGCATCGCCGCTGGTGTAGCTGGCAATTTTCTTTAGCACATCGTCGGATGCTTGTACGCGCATTGTGCCGAGGCCGCGTTCTTCGTCTGTTAGGGCGCGTCTGAGTAGCTGAACGATCTGGTCTTCGGTGAGTGGCTTCAAGACATAAACGCGAGTGCGGGAGAGCAACGCGCCATTGATTTCGAATGACGGGTTCTCGGTGGTGGCGCCGATCAGACGGATGTTGCCTTTTTCCACGTGAGGAAGAAACGCGTCTTGCTGAGCTTTGTTGAAGCGGTGAATTTCATCGATGAAGACGATGGTGCGGGTGCCGTATTGGCGGGCGCGTTCGGCGTCGGCCATGACTTGCTTGATCTCTTTGATCCCGGCGAGCACGGCGGAGAATTCGATGAACTCCGCTTTGGTCATGCTGGCGATGATTTTTGCCAGCGTAGTTTTACCCGTGCCGGGCGGTCCCCAGAAGATGAGCGAACCGGTGTCGTCGCGGTCGATCTGGGTGCGGAGGGGTTTGCCGGGGCCGATGAGATGTTCCTGGCCGGCATA
This sequence comes from Acidobacteriaceae bacterium, assembly GCA_003140075.1. Lineage (GTDB taxonomy): Bacteria > Acidobacteriota > Terriglobia > Terriglobales > Acidobacteriaceae > Sulfotelmatobacter. The sequence continues at coordinate 34,449 of PLIO01000235.1, forward strand.
TTCTTCGAGCGAGAGCGGACGCATGCGATCGGCCAGCGGCCGGGTGCGGTCGGTAGTGGCTGTGGCGTCCGGGATGGGTTGGAAGAGTCCCATAAGAAATTGTTGATTGCTAATTGTTGATTGCTGATTCAAAACCTCTATGCCGACAATCAGCAATCAAAAATCAACAATCAGCAATTGTCTTCCTTTGCCTTGCCGCTTCGTATAAGACGATGCTGGCGGCTACGCCGGCGTTGAGAGATTCTACCTGTGCGGTGTGCGGGATGGCGATGGATTCATCCATTTTGGCCATCACGTCGCGGGGCAGGCCGGAGCCTTCGTTGCCGAAGAAGATCGCGGTCGCGCCCTTCAGGTCTGCCTGATCGAGCTGCGTTCCTTTGTGCGAGGAGGTCGCGATCAGGCGCACGCCTTGGGCCCGCAGCTTCGCGGAAACTTCTTCTAATTTGGCCGCTGATTTTCCGTGGCTGGTTTGCCCATGGATCGTGGGCAAACGGAAGACCGATCCTGCCGAGGCGCGAACCACTTTCGAGTTGAAGGGGCTGACCGTGCCTTCGCCGAGCACGATGCCTGCGCTGCCGAAAGCTTCGGCCGAGCGGAGGATGGTTCCCAGGTTGCCAGGATCCTGCAATCCGGCGAGGACGACGATTGGGCCAACCTGCAGCCTTTCCAAGACGTCATCGAGCGAGAACTCCTTGAGACGGACGAGCGCGGCCACGCCCTGCGGGGATTCGCTGGGTACGAGACTGTCGAATAATTTGTCGGGAAGCAGAAGAGTTTCGACTTGCGCGCCGATCTGCGGGAGCAGGCGGTCGGCGGCGGCCTGGGCGGACTCGCGAAAGAATACTGAACTGAAACGCAGGCCGCTGCGGATGGCTTCTTCGAGGATGCGCAGGCCTTCGATGGCGCAATCCCCTGTGTCGGTGAGTTCGGCGCGCGCAAAGGCCTGGCGCAATTGCTTGACCAGCGGGTTGTGGCGGCCTTCGATGCGGCGCAGGCGTGGGTGAGCGGCAGAGCGGGATCGTTCCATTCCTCTTGATTATAGGCGGCGCCCCTGCAAACGTCCGCTCTTCTCCTGTGTGCCTGACTGTGGATTTCCGCTCTTAAATAATTCCCGCGGCCCTCCTCCTCGTTAGCCTTGCCGTTGGTTGCTCGTTGCGATTTCTCGTTTATTTGGGGGTATGCCCCCCTCCTTAGTTTTCCTGAAAATCCTGCTGGGCGCGGGTTTTGGAAAAAATGGTCCGCAAAATACGTCTTCTAAAAGAGTTACGGGCAAAATACGTCAAACACAGGACTTAGGTATGGTCTCCGTGGGGCTGCGTTTACCGTCAGTGCTTCGTCCATGATGAAGTGATTTTTGGGCGAGGGCAAGGTTAGATGTCACAACGGGGGTGTGGATTTCTTGCTGGGCTGGATCGGGCCTGTCGAAGATCGCGAAAAGTTGGTTTCCTCGGGTTATGATGGTCGGCGATGGCGGGGCGCGAATATGGGACAGTTCTCGGCCGCCCACTTCTCGCAAAAGACGCGAGAAATGGGGCACCCGCGGTGTATCTTTGGCGGGTGCTTCCCCGCTTGGGATGGGGACGCGGGCCACCCGCCTTCTTTTCGATAAAGCCGAAGGATTTCCTTTCTCAATCCTCATTGTCGGGGCAGTTTGGTTTGCGAAAAACCCAATGGATCGTTCCATCGTTCCCAAGTTCCACGGTGTCGATTTTTCCCCCGAGATTTCCGATGGGGTCGAAGGCAATCGTGAGGTCGACCAGGCGCACGGCGTGAAGCGTTTCGAGCGCTACCCAGCTCTCCAGCTCCGGCGAGGGGTTCCAATGCGCGGCTTCGTCCTTGGCGCGAGCGCTACTCTGCGTACAGAATTCGGCGGGAATTATGGGCCGCGCCATGGCGCAGACTTTTTCCCCTTCGCCGCAGGGATAGCAGTCGTGCAATTCCCCGCTGAAGGCCTGCACCGCCGGAGGATTGAGCGTTGGATTCAATCCCACAAACACTGTGCGCCAATGAATACTGCCATTCCTCGCTTCCGCGAACACAGCTCCGGTAATAATGTCGCCGCCCGGCTTAGCGGTCCGGTACACCACATCCGGATTGGTCTTGAGCGCCCGATTCCAATACAGCGCCAGCGACGTGGCCCATATGGAAGAAACATCTTTGATCTCGACATCCGGATCTTTGTCCGGGCTTCCCATTTCGCGCACGGCCCGCAAGGCCAGCGGCGCGTTGTACCAACCGGGGAACGGATCGTTGGACCCGCGGACGTATCCGATCGAACCCATCTGCGCGAACAGGATGCGATGGCGAAACACCCGAATCTTGCAGAAAGAATCGTCCGGGGGCTTGTCGTTGAAGGTAATCCTGCTGTCGGCGGCTATCGCCATCTTATCTTTGGCAAAGTCGAGGATGACGATGGTCCCGTGCGGGGCCTGGCCGTGGCACAGGCTAGACGCAAGAACGATGAATGCCACCCAGGCTTTTTGTATGAGATTCACTGGGTGTGATGGTACCACCTCGAGTGAGGAGTAAATTGCCAGTCGCTCGGCCAAGTGGGGCGCGGGCCCGAAGGCGGCCCACCCGCCGAAACCCGCGGCGAGTGGGGCGTCCTCAGTCAGAATGGTCCCGGTAAAGGTGGGAGAGCCCGGCCGTCGGACCGGCTCAGCCCTTAGTTTCTCCTGAACCCGTAGCAGGCCGGTTTCGCCGTGGCAGTTAGGGCCGTGCCCGCCATGTCGATCTCCAGCGCCTGATATGCATTGTTGCAGGTCTGTTGGTTACCCTCGATAGCGCATGTTTGGCCGTTGTAGTTGACTCCGGCATAAACAGTCGTTCCCTCCTCCACGTCCTCTGTAGTCGGACAGACGACTGCATTGACTGAGATTGAGCCACCTCCTTGGGACTGCTGCGTAAACTGCGCGTAGTACAGCCCGCCCTCCGACATCGAGTTGTTGAGGGTAGCGTTCCGGTCGGTGACGCTTTGGCACAGCCAAGCCGACATGGCCGTGTTCGGGTAGTTAAAGCTGGGCGAGTAGCCGCTGACCATCTGCCCCGTCGCATAGATGCTCATGTTTGCCCACTGGCTGCTGTAACTCGTCGGATTGCTTCCGCCGCAGGGCGCATTGGGGTTCGCGTGGGCGTTTCCGCTCCACTGGTTCACGGAACTCGCGTCGTCCTGGTGCGGCATATCGACGTACTCGAGCGAGTAGCTGGTCGGGTTTGTGGGTGGCCAGTTGTTACAGCCCGTCTGCATCGTGCCCGGAGCGCAGACGGTCGTGTACTGATTGTTCGGCACTTCGCAGCCCCGGTTTATGTCGGTGAAGACAGGCCCGTTTTCCATAAGGACCTTATCCAGGAAGGACCCTCCGCCGTACCACGTGAGAGTGTACGCCGCAGCGCCCGCCCCGCCGCTGTCAGTGTGCACGCACATGCCGCCGCTTGTCCAGATCGTACCGCTGTTTCTTACGTAGTATAGAAACGACGCTGGCCGGCAGGAGGATCTTTGGGGCGGATGCTAAACTCGCTGGTGTAACGTTGTGTGTGGTCATGCCTGTGGGAGTCTCCCGAATGACAACCCTCCTGGCGGCCTTGGTAGTCGCCGCCGCTCTGCCCGCATCGGCACAGTTTGAGACACGCTGGAACGCCCCCGTGAACCAAATCTCTATCTCAGTGATTGTGGGCGACTTCAACGGCGACGGAATTCTTGACCTCGCCGAGATAAACAACACCCCGACCACGGGCCAGGTCAACATTCTACTTGGGAACGGGGACGGGACCTTCAGGGCTGGGGGATCTGGCTATGTTGTGGGGATTTTCCCAGAATACGGGGTGGCCGCGAGCCTCAGGAATAACGGAATACTCGACCTCGTAATCAACGACCAACTAAACGACGATGTGTGGGTCATGCTCGGCAATGGGGACGGGACATTTCAGCCAGCCGTTGCGTACCCGACGACCGCAGAGACAGAGATGGTCGCCGTAGGACGGTTTATGGGCGGCGACGGTCTCGATGTCATCGCGCTTGAGGAACATGACACGAGCGGGAACTATTGCGATTGCGTCGAGATTCTGCCCGGCAATGGCAACGGCACGTTTGGCGCGCCGATAACCACGACACTCCCGTACGGGCTAGGAGGATATGAGATGGTTTCCGGCGACTTCAATGATGACGGGAAGCTAGATGTTGCCGTTACAGGGGAGGCCTATCCGAACTACGAGGTCGCCATCCTGCTGGGCGCCGGGGACGGTACCTTCAGCGCCGATGGGTACTACCTAGTATCTGAGGCGCCGGAGTCGATTACCTCTGGATACTTTACTGGAAATAAGAGAAAACTCGACTTGGCTGAGGTGAGTTTTTTGTTCGGCAGCCTGAGCATCCTGTTGGGCAATGGCACCGGGGCATTCAAGGAGTCGACCTACTACGACGTCAGCTATCCCGCATGGGTAATCGCAGAAGACTTCAGCGGGGACGGCAAAGTCGACCTGGCCGTGACCGAATCCCCGCAGTTGGTGCCTGAGGTAAGCATTTTCAAGGGCAACGGCGACGGTACGTTCCAGCCGCCGGTGTCGTATCTTGCAGATATCGGCTATATTGCGTCCGGAGACCTTAATGGGGACGGCAGACCCGACCTAGTTGGCGTCGGCGGAAACCCATTCTATGTCACAGTTCTGCTCAATACCGGCGTAGTCAGCTTCTCGCCGACGACGCCGGTGAACTTTGGCGGCGAGAGGGTCGGCGGTACAAGCGATGCGGGGACCGTCATCCTCACCAATACCGGCACGACCGAACTGAAAATTCAGTCCATCAAGGCCAGCAGTGAGTTCGCGGTGAAATCGACCTGCGGCGAAAGGGTGGCAGCGGGAGCGAGCTGCACGATCAGCGCAACGTTCTCCCCGACGAAGCAAGGCGCGGCGCAGGGCACGATTACCATCATCGACAACGCCTCGTCGAAGCCGCAGGTGATCGAACTGCTCGGCACTGGAACATAGAAATCCCATGTGGGACGGTCCTCCCGGCCCACTTCTCGCAAAAGACGCGAGAAGTGGGGCACCCGCCACGAACGTTCGCAGGAGAGCCTATGCGACGCGATTCCGAAACGAAATCTCGGTCCAGCCTTCATTCACTCGCACCGGCCCGGCTTCTTCCAGGAAGTAGAAGCGATAACTGCTCCAGCGCCATTGTTCGGGTGATTCCACCAGTCCTCGCTTCACCGATTGCGGTGCATATATCTCAGCTTTTCCACGCGTTTCTTTGTCGTCCACACGTTGAAATCGTAGAAGCGCGCCTGCCAGAACGCTCTGCGTCGCAGTTCTTCCCCGAACAAATTCCGTTGGCGAGGGTCCTTTCGCTTGTTCGTGGGTAGTAGAGCCCGTGCGGTGCGCTGCTTCAGCACTTGCATCACGGTGGAAGGATCGCCCACCTCGGGCTCGGTGAGAAGAAGGTGGATGTGCTCCGGCATGACGACGTAGCCGACGACCACGAAACGATAGCGCTGGCGGGTCTGTTCGAAGACTGAGAGGAAGCGATCGCGTGCGGCTGCGGTTTTCAGAAAAGGCAGTCGCCGATAGCAGGAACAAGTGATAAAGTGCAGGTGATGAGCGCCGTAGGTGCGATGCAGGCCGCTGGTCATGACAGACAATTATGGTACAGGCAGCACCGTGCCCGCCCCTTCGGCAAGCTCAGGGCAGGCTCTTGCAAAAAGCGCAAGGACGGGGCACCCAGAGTTCAGGAACGGGAAGGAAAAGCGCTGGGAGGCTGGGCCACCCGCCTATGGGTGCTAATGTTGTTGCTTGCCGTTGGCCCGTGGGAGTAGCTATGGCGATTCGGATTGCAGTCTTGACTTTGCTGGCCGCGTGGGTGACCACGGTCACTCTGCCCGCACAGGCGCAGTTTGAAACCCGCGCAACCTTCTTCATGGGGCAGGATGCAAGCCCGTACTCCCTGGTGGCGGGCGATTTTAACGGAGATGGGATCCCGGATGTGGCGGTGGCCTACCACGTGCTCGGCGCAGGCAGCGTGCAAATTCTTCTGGGAAACGGCAATGGGACCTTCCGCCAAGGTGCCACGTACGCGGTCGACTTTCTATTCTATGGGGCTGCGGCGAGCCTTCGGAACAACGGGATACTCGACCTTGTGTTCGGCGGGGTCGACGATGCCGTCTACGTCATGCTCGGCGACGGCGATGGAACGTTCCAGTCGTCCGTGTCCTATCCCACTGCAGCCGCATCCGTCATGGTCGCGCTCGGAGACTTTACGGGCCACGGCAAAATCGACGTTGCAGACCTTGAGTGGACCAGCACCCTAGGGGCCAACTGCAACTGCGTGCAGGTGCTCCCCGGCAACGGCGATGGGACGTTCGGGGCTCCGGTCACCACGCCGGTACCCTATGACGTGACCGGCTTCGCGATAGCGCCGGGCGATTTCAATGACGACGGGAAGCTCGATTTGGCGGTAGGAGGCCAGTTTTCTTCCACCGGCAAAGTGGGCGTCCTGCTTGGGAACGGCGACGGCACATTCACCGATGATGGCTACTATCTGGTCGGGGGACAGCCCTTCGCCATCGCCGCCGGCTACTTCACCGGGGACAAAACCAAGTCCGACCTGGCGGTATCGATCGGCGGCGCGATTGACGTTCTGCTCGGCAATGGCGACGGCACCTTTCAGCAAGCCGTGTCCTATAGCGCGAACTGGGGCACCGCCACGTGGGTCGTCGCGCAGGACTTCAGCGGCGACGGCAAGATTGACCTGGCGGCGTCAAACTTTGGCGACCCGGGGTCTCCGAAATTTCCACCAGGGGTCGACTTTTTCCGGGGCAACGGTGACGGCACATTCATGCCCAGCGTATTTTACCCCGCAGGAAGCGACGCAGGCATTAACTACGTTGCGGCCGGCAATTTCAGCGGAAGCGGCACGCCCGGCCTGGTGCTCGCAGATTTGGACAGCGAAAGCGTGATCACCCTACTGAACACCGGAGTGGTCAGTTTCTCGCCGACCACGCCGCTGAATTTCAAGAAGCAAGCCGTCGGCAAAACCAGTGCGCCCCAGACCGTGACCCTTACCAACACTGGTACGACCGAGCTGAAAATTCAGTCCATCAAGGCCAGCAGTGAGTTCGCGGTGAAATCGACCTGCGGCGAAAGGGTGGCAGCGGGAGCGAGCTGCACGATCAGCGCAACGTTCTCCCCGACGAAGCAAGGCGCGGTGCAGGGCACGATTACCATTATCGACAGCGCCTCCTCCAAGCCGCAGGTGATTGAATTGCTCGGGACCGGAACATAGAAATCCCATCTTCGCTCGTCGATGGCGTCATCCCTTCGACAAGCTCAGGGCAAGCTCTGAGCGTAGCCGTGCTTCCGGCGAAGCGAAGGATCTTCGCTACCATGCTGTGTGCCGCGGGAGATCCCTCGTCCCGCTGGTGAAAACGCGGGCTCTTCGGGATGACGCCTGGTGAGGTTCAAGAATTCAAACTGACCCACTACCCGCGACGGCGCTTCCTTTGGGTTTGCAGCCCTTTGCCGTATTATGGTAGGTTCCACAGGCAAAATACTCTAAGCGAAGCAGTTGGGAAGGGATGGCTGTGCGCGTCGAAATCGTGAAGATCCATAGTGAGAGCCCTGAGATTTCACTGGTGAAGTATGCTGCCGACCAGATTCGTGCCGGCGAGGTGCTGGGGATGCCGACCGACACGTTCTATGGGCTGGCAGCCGATCCCTTTAACCTGCGCGCGGTCGACCGCGTGTATGACATCAAGACGCGCTCGCGGCACAAGCCATTGTCGCTGCTGATTGAAAGCGTGGACCAGGCGGAAGAGCTGGCTAAATCGCTCTCCGAGGAGTTTTATGCGCTGGCGCGGAAATACTGGCCGGGACCGCTGACCCTGATTGTGAAGGCGGGATCGCGGCTGCCGCTGAAGGTTACGGCGAATACCGGCAACGTTGCGCTGCGGGTTCCGAATGCGAAGATTCCGCTGGCGGTGGTGGCGGCGGCGGCGATTCCGATCACGGCAACCTCGGCTAATCTGAGTGGGGCCACGGAATGCACCAGCGCGGAGCAGGTGCGCGACCAACTGCAGGGGCGCATCAGCATTATTGTGGACGGCGGGACTTCGCCGCGCGATGTCGCGTCCACAATCATCGACCTGAGCGACGAAGGGGACCGCTGGCGCATTATTCGCGAGGGTGCGATCCCGGCCGAAGAAATTTCCACTTTTTTTGCCAAAGGATGAGCGACGATTCTGTTCACCGGCACCCGCGACGCCGCTGGCTACTGCGGCTGGAGGCGCTGGGGCTGGTCACGCTGGCGGCATTCCTCGGATGGACCGCGGTGCGCATTGTTCGCGAAGGCTCGCTGCAGGAACCGCATACGGCGGACGCGATCATAGTCTTCGGTGCGGCGGAGTATTCCGGGCATCCCTCGCCGGTTTTGCGGGCGCGGCTGGATCACGCATTCGATCTTTTTCAGCGGGGTGTTGCACCGGTTGTCATCACCACCGGCGGGGCGGCGGCCGACCCCAGCTTTAGCGAAGGTGGCGTGGGGCGCGATTATCTAGAGCATCGCGGGATTCCCGAGCGGGACCTGATCGCGGAGACGCAGGGGTCGGACACGGCTCGCTCGGCAGTGCGAGTGGCGGTGATTATGCGAGCCAACGGACTGCGCAGTTGCGTGGCCGTCAGCGATGCGTATCATGTGTTTCGCATCAAGAAATTGCTGGAGCACGAGGGGATCGGACCGGTGTATGTTTCGCCGCGGCCGGATTCGCGTCCGCACAGCGTGGGACAACGCGCGTATGCCGTGTTGCGGGAAGCCAGCAGTTATTTGCTGTGGAAGCTGGGCATGAGCTAGTGGGCTTCGGGCTTCAGCTTTCGGGCTTCAGCACACCCATGAACTTGCGGCGTCTCTATAGGTGGCTGCGTTTGCGCATGCAGTTCGGAAGGCTTGCCGGAGCCCGATAGCCGAAGCCCGGTTCCTACCAGCCGTTTCTTTCCCGCAGGGCGGTGATGTGGGCCACGTGATGGCGTCCGTGCCAGGCGTAGAGCACAAGATTTTTCTCCAGGCTCATCGCACCGAGTTCGGGATGGCGGAAGGTGCGCTTCCAGTCTTCCGGTTGCAGCGAGCGTAACAGGCGGATCCAGCGATCGTGCAGAGAATCCAGCAACGCCAGCGAGACTTCCACTGGAGTAGCTTGCGTGTCGGCGAGCTGCGCCCAGCGGTCTTCGAAGTAGGGCTTGATGGTCGGATCCTCTTCGGTGAGAGCGAGCTTGGTGCGAAGGTATGCGTTGAGATGGCTGTCGGGGACGTGGTGCGCGACCTGGCGAACGGTCCAGCCCTCGGGCCGGTAAGGTGTATCGAGTTGCTGGGGGGCAAGCCCTTTCACAGCCGCGCGCAGCCGGGCGGGCGCCTGCTCGATGTGGTGGAGGAGTTCCTCTCTCTGTTCCGGGGTAGGTGGGCCGTGGTAAGTGAACTTGCCGACGGGGTAGCGCAGATCGGTCATTTTGTCTCTCCGAGTCAATCAATCCTGATTCAGAGATGAGCGGCACCGGCGGCAAGTTTCAGAAAAAGCGACGGGGCAACAAAAACCCGCTTAGGCGTCGCGTTCTCGGCGAGCCCACATGCGTTTCTTCGACATCTCCGTCAGTCAACCGTAAGTTTGAACAGCGAATCCGCGGTTCCAACTTCGCGCAGAACATAAATGATTTTGCCCGCCAGCTTGTGGGTATCGACGATGGTCAAGAATTGGAAGCCGGGGCCACCGGAATCCGACAATTGCAAGCCGCCGCTGCCCGCGGCGAAATCGGCATCCGTGCCGGCGAACAACCCCAGATTGGTGCCTGAAGTCAGGTTCTCAAATGCGATCTTCAACACAGCATGAGTCTTCGTATCCACCGGCATCCCTGTGACGAGATACTTGCCGCTGCTCCCCACCGTCCCGTTTATCGTAATCATATTGTTCTTCTTCTCCTGAGCGTCGAGTTGCTTACTCGGTATAGTGTTTGAGCCGCACGATTCGTTTCAACGCGAAGGTTGCTTACGGGCGTCACGCTGGCGCCAGGCTTCCCGCTCCAGAATGGGACAGAAAACCGTCCCGGGCGCCCCTTTTGCAAAAGAACCAGAAGGGAAAGCTATGTACGCAATCAATGCGCACATAGTTGACGCTGTCTGCTGCTTGATGTACTATTTGAATACGTACACTGAGAGGTCGCTGCCCTGCCCAGAATAGCGGTGGAAGATAACAGCCGGATGTCCCTGCGGATTCGGGCCGAGGAAAAGGCGCTGCTCCTGCGCGCGGTGGCATTGAAGCACACCGACTTGACGGATTTTGTACTCCATCACGCGTTACGTGCGGCCAAGGCGGTCATCGAGCAGGCGGATCATGTGCAGCTCTCCGGGAGGGACAGTTTGCGGGTTCTGGATCTGCTGGAGAACCCGCCTGCGCCGAATGCAAAACTGCTGGCGGCTGCCCGGGCATTGCCAAGACGGCGATAATCGTGACGGCATGGCACGAAGAGCCGATCAGCAAGAGACATGATCGGGAAGCCTTCGACTGCGGCGAAGAAGCGCTGAATGAATTCTTGCGCCGTTATGCCCGCAAGAGCCACGAGCGGGGTGGCGCGAAAACGTTTCTTGCGCTTAGCGATGCCGACAAATCCGTTCTTGGCTTCTATAGTCTGAGCCCCGCATCAGTCGACTATGCCCGGACGCCGGAAATCATACGGCGCGGGTTGGCTAGGCATGACGTGCCGGGCTTCCGCCTGGCGCGGCTGGCCGTGGATGGCAGGTTTCAAGGGAAGGGCCTCGGCGGGCAGCTTTTGCTTGCGGCGGGCCGACGGTGCCTGCTGGCTGCGGCGGAGGTTGGCGGGGTTGTGCTGGTGATCGACGCCAAGAATGAAAGAGTGGCAGCGTGGTATGCCAGCTATGGCGCGGTGGCGCTGGTGGACGCGCCGTTGACGCTGCTGCTGCCGCTCGGGACGGTCGAGGCCGCACTCAGGAAGGCGGGAAGGTAGTGAAGTGCGTTCCGACCCGGTCGTTTGCTATCTAGGGCGTCTTCTACATCGGCCAGTCTAAATGGCTCGTCCAACCACGCTTTCGCCTCCTCCAAAGTTGGAAAGGAACGCCCTTCGCCCGTTGAGCGGCGCCTCGCCCGATAATCCTGTGCGCGAGCCCGCACAACATATCCCTCAGGCCTCCCCTCTACATTGAGGGTGCCCTTAATCCATACCCACGTGCGCCTCATGCTTAAAATGCCTCCGGGTTTTTGGCAGCTTGAGAAAAGGTAAATGCCAGGATCTCGAATGGGAGAGAAGAAGCTGAAGTGTTTTAGATGGCTCATCGCGATCCAGGATTCAAGTTTCCGCCGTCGGGTTGGACTTCACATCTTCGTGACATAAGGCCGCATATCCGGTAGTGTTTAAACAGTAAGGAGCCGCAAGAGGTGAATGTGACCGTGCATATTCCCGACGATCTTGCCGCGCGGCTGACTGCGGCGGGCGGCGACTTGTCGCGCCGCGCACTTGAGGCCTTGGCAGCTGAAGAGTATAAGCATGACCGTATCACCAAGCCCGAATTGCAGCGGCTCCTCGGCATTGAGACTGGGTTCCAGCTCGACGAATTCCTTAAGGCCCATGATGTGTGGATCGAGTACACAACGGAAGACGCTGAACGTGAGCGTCAAGGCCTACAACGCCTGGGTCTCTGATGCGCCTGGTTGTCGCTGATACCAGCCCCGTTTTTTATCTACTGTCCATCGGTCACATCGATGTCTTGCCTCGGTTGTTCGGGAAAGTCTTTGTTCCCGATGCGGTGCACAAAGAGCTATGCCATCCTGCAGCCCCCGCGCTGGTTCGCGAATGGGCGGCACGTCTTCCTGACTGGGTGGAGGCAGTGTCGGTTGAAGCTCTTGACGATGCCGCGTTCCTGCCGCTGGGAGCGGGTAAGCGCGCGGCGATTACGCTCGCGCTATCCATGCACGCGGACCTGATCTTAATCGACGAGCGCAAAGGAACCAATGTGGCCCTCGACAAAGGATTTGTAGTTGCCGGCACGCTCGGCGTCCTCGCTCTGGCCGCGCGGCGGGGCTTGGTTGATCTGGCCGATTCCTTCGCGCGGCTCAAGCGCACGAATTTCCGCTATCGCCAGGAAATCATGGATGTGCTGCTCAAGCAAAACGCGGGTAAATGAGTCCCGAGTGCTCCTCTGCGGCAAGTCCTGAACCCGCTCAGTTAACTACAACCCCTAGGGCTTCCACGCTCTCAACCCCATTCCCTCCGGCTTCGCATTTCGGTTCTCCCTGCCCTGAGATTTGTGCATCCTAAAGTCCGTTTGTAGGCTAAACTCGCAATTCTGGGTAGGTTCGTGGTGGATCCATGTGCCGGGTTGAGCTGCGCTCGACCGGACGGCCGAGGGCGGTCGTCCCCACATGAGCTGCGCCTTTCCCACATCAAACTTGATTTCTCACATGAACCGTGGTGTACGAGAGAGGAACTATGGCAGCTTCGGTTTGGTCGGGACATTTAACTTTTGGGCTTATCTCTATGCCGGTGCGTTTGTTTTCGGGGGCGCGCAGTTCCGGCATTTCTTTCAACATGCTGCATCGCACGGACAAGTCGCGGCTCAAGCAGCAGTACGTCTGTCAGGCGGATGGCTTGGTGGTCGATCGCAGCGACATCGTCAAGGGCTACGAGTTTCGCAAGGATGAATACATCATCATCGAACCGGAGGAGATCAAGAAGATCGAGCCGCAGACCGCGAAGACCATGGAGATTCTGGAATTTGTGAAGGCGGGCGATGTGGATCCGGTTTATTTCGAGTCGTCGTATTACATGATGCCGGAGGAGGCTGGACGGCGGCCTTATGCGCTGCTGACCAAGGCGCTCGAAGAGAGCGAATACGTGGCCATTGCCAAGATCACGATGCACAACCGCGAGTACACGGTGTTTCTGCGCCCGCATGCCGGCGGACTGATGCTGCACACGATGTATTACGCCGAAGAAGTGAAAAAAGTGGAAGGTTTTGGGGCGCCCGATGTGGAGTTGAAAGAAGCGGAAGTGAAAGTGGCGCACCAGCTCATCGAAGCGCTGGCGGACGAGTGGGACCCGGAAAAGTATCAAGACAGCTTCCAGGAAAATCTCAAGAAGTTGATCGAGACGAAGCTCGAGGGCGGCGAGGTGGCGGCGGTGGAGAAGCCGAAGAAGCTGGCTCCCGTGGTGGATTTGATGGCCGCACTCAAGCAGAGCCTGGCGCAGATGGAAGGCAAGAAGAAACCTGCGGCCACGGCCAAGTCAGACGAGCCGGCGGCTGCGACTGGTGGAAAGTCTCGACGGGGACGATAGAAAGACGGGCTTCGGGCTTCGGCTTTCGGGCTTCTGCCGCCTGATTTTTGTTTCGCCACGTACGACGCCTCTGTCTACTGGCGTTCGGGCACAACCATGCAGCGTGTAATCTCACGGGCATCCAAGTTACTCCATCCAACTTGCCCCACCGTTCCGGCATCCCAGAACTAGGTGAGCGGTAGCCGAGGCTCGAAGCCTGACGGCCGAAGCCCGAGCCCACTGGCGTAGATGGTGGCCAGCCGTTAGAATGTTGGATTCCTCGCAGGTGTAGCCATAAATTTTCCTATTGGGGTGCTGATGAGTTTTCGACGTGTGGGCCGAATAGCGGCGACAGTGCTTACGGTTTGGTTGTGGACGAGTTGCGGGCAGGTATACCGGCCAGTGGTGATTCCTTGCTCGGCGGGCGGCGTACCCGGTTGCCCGGTGGAAACGCCTCCCACTCCTTCCAACTTCCACACGGTTTTTGGCGTGACCACCAATGTGCTCAACTATCCGGGATCGGCCATACAGATCGACGTTTCCGGGGACACGATTATCGGGGAGACTCCCAGCTACGATCCCTCGAAGCCCAATCTAGGCATTAATCCCACGCACTCTGCCATTCTCCCCAACGATTCCAGGGTGTTTGTCGCCAGTGCGGGCACCGTGCTCCCCGGCGGAAGCGACGTGGTTTCGTCCTTTACTCCGATGTTCCAATCGAGGATAGCGGTTGGGTTGGGTGCGGTGACTACGATCCCGGTGCCTAGCTTGTTGAACCAGACAGCGAGCATCACGGCGATCAGCGAAGCCGGCAATCTGGTTACGGTCACACTGAGCGCACCACTGAGCAATGTCGTGGTGGGATATGCGATCAACATCGCGGGCGTGGCCGTTCCGACGGGGTACGTCGGCCCCTGGTACAACGGCACTTTTCCGCTAACCTCGATTAACGGGACGACCATCCAGTATAAGAATCTGGCAATCAGCGGACTCGCGCCATCCTCCGGTGGAACCGCCTCGGTGCCTCCACAGCCTGTCTTCCTGAACACTACGCAGAACAATTTCATCTACGTGGCCAACTACAACTCGAATACGATTGCGGTGATCAATACGAATTCAAATCTGGTCACCAACAACGCGACGGTGGGAGTAAACCCGGTGAGTCTGGCCGAGATGCCGAACGGCCTCAAGATTTATGTGGCCAACCAGGGGAGCAACACGGTGAGCAGTGTGAATGCGGCCGATTTGTCGCTGAACACGGTCACCGGTTTCTCCGGAGTCGCGCCGGAGTGGGTGGTGGCGCGGGGCGATAGCCAGAAGATCTATGTGGTGACCGAGGGCGATGGACAATTGGTGACGATTGATACGGCTACGGACACGGTCACGAGCAGCCTTCCGGTTGGAGCCGGCGCAAACTTCATTTACCTTGATCCGAATCTGAACCGCCTGTATGTGCCGAATCCGGTGACCGGCTTGGTATATGTTTTTTCCGATACCGGAGGAGCCAACGACACGCCAATGCTGTTGACGACCATTCCGTTCACGTCAGGATCGGCTGCGTGTTCCACTGGGTGCACTCCGGTTTCGGTGACAGCTCTGCCCGATGGCAGCCGGTTTTATGTTGCCAGCTATCAGACGGAGATATCCTGTCCTGCGGGCAGTGGGGTATCGGGTCCATGCGTCATCCCTGGACTCACCGTGTTTGACGCCAACACTTTCACGGTGAAGTATCCCAGCGCGCCGACTCTGACTCTGCTGAGTTCCTCATTCCTGCCGAATCAATATGCCGTGCCGCCGGTCGCCGCCTGCGCCACGGCGCCCGGTACTTTGTATTCGCCGGGTACCACGGCTGCGCCCGGTACGGCGCGCTTCCGAGTGTTCACCACGGCCTCCTTGGATGGAAGCCGCGTCTATGTGAGCATGTGCGACGCCGGCGCCATCGCCGACATTATTACGACCGGCAACAATGCCAACAACTCAGGCGGGGGCGTTACAGCCGATACTGTGCTCACGGACCTGGTTGCGCCCCCGCAGGCGTGCACGCAACCCAGTTGCGCCGCCGCAACGATCACGGCGTTCTCGATTACGAACAATGTGGTCACATTTCAGGCGGCAAACACATTCCTGCCCGGACAAAGCGTTTCCATTTCCGGGTTGACGACTGGGACTTATCTCGACTCACTCACGTTGACGGTGCTGGCGACAGGGTTGTCGAGCACGCAATTCGAGTGCGCCTTCACTTTTTCCAATGTGGGCTTGACCACCGATTCCGGGACGGCCGTCCCGCTCGCGTTGCCGCAGACGCCGGTTTTCCTGCTGGCGGGACAGTGAACGTAGACGGACCGCCGAAGAGAACATCAGCCAGAAAATCTACGCCTTCACTGTTGCTTCTTCCCTGGCCGCGTAGTGGGAATCGACGTACTCATCGAGGATCGCGATGAACTCGGCCACGATGTGATCGCCCTTGAGCGTGGTGAACAGGCGTCCATCCACATAGACGGGGGCCTTGGGCTCCTCGAACGTTCCGGGCAGAGAGATGCCGATGTTGGCATGCTTCGACTCGCCGGGACCGTTGACCACACAGCCCATCACGGCCAGCTTCATTTCTTCGACGCCGATGTAGCGGCTTTTCCATGCAGGCATCTGTTCGCGCAAGTAGGTCTGAATCTGCTCGGCCATTTCCTGGAAGAAGGTGCTGGTGGTGCGTCCGCAACCGGGGCAGGCCGTGACCTGCGGCGTGAAGCTGCGAATGCCCATGGATTGCAGAATCTGCTGCGCGACGCGAACTTCTTCGGTGCGGTCGCCGCCGGGCGCCGGAGTTAGCGAGACGCGGATAGTGTCGCCGATGCCTTCCTGTAGAACCACGCCCATGGCGGCGCTAGAGGCGACTACGCCCTTGGCTCCCATGCCGGCTTCGGTGAGACCGAGGTGCAAGGGATAGTCGCAGCGGGCGGCGAGGGCGCGGTAAACGTCGATCAAATCCTGCACGCCGCTGACTTTTGCGCTCAGGATAATCTGATCGGCGCGCAGGCCGAACTTCTGTGCCAGAGCGGCGGAATCCAGCGCGCTCACCACCATGGCTTCCATGGTGACCTCACGGGCGTCTTTGGGCTCGGCGAGCATGGAGTTCTCGTCCATCATGCGGGTGAGCAGGGCCTGGTCGAGCGAGCCCCAGTTCACGCCGATGCGCACCGGCTTCTGATACTTCACCGCGACTTCAATCATGGTGCGGAAATTCGAGTCGCCGGTGCGTCCAATGCTGGCGTTGCCAGGATTGATGCGGTATTTGGCAAGATCGCGGGCGCACTCGGGATACTTGGTCAGCAGAAGGTGTCCGTTGTAGTGGAAGTCGCCGATGATGGGCACGCGCAGACCCTGCTTGTCGAGTTGCTCAACAATGTGAGGAACGGCGGCGGCAGCCTCTTCGTTGTTGACGGTGATGCGCACCAGTTCCGAGCCGGCGCGGGCGAGGGCGGCACACTGCTGGACGGTCGAGGGGATGTCGGCCGTGTCGGTGTTGGTCATCGACTGCACCACGATGGGTGCATCCGAGCCGACGCGAACGCCGCCGACGACGGCTGTGACGGTTTTTCTGCGGGGAATCGTAGCCATGGAAGCTCTATTTTAACATGTGGAAACAGGGTTCTAGGAGTTCGCAGGGTGGCATACTTGATTCGCTGCGGTGCACACCGCGCGGGTGTTGGGAAAGATCCCACACTGTGCGTTCAGTCATAGACACACCATCCGAAAGCGTGCTACTGTTTGCACAATTTGGATGGCAGTTGCATTTCCATCCATGAACCGCGCTCTGCCGCGCCCTGACCGCGGCGCACGATTGCGCGAATAGGGCCAGAGCGGCGCTGTCGCGCGCGTGCCTTGGTGAATGGACGCTGCAGACGTCGAATAGGAAGGTCTAAATGCTTTGCCCCTTCCCTCGTTCCTGGTTTCTTTGTTTCCTGGTTCTGTTCGCTGCTATCGCCAGCAGCCTCGCGCTCGCGCAATCCCAGCCCGCGGCCTGCATCACCCAGCCGATCGACGATCGCTTTCGCGTCACTCTTCAGGGCAACGTGCATCCGCTCGCCCAGCCTCGCTTTGACCAGGGCGCAGTTCCCGACTCTTTTCCGGCGGAGCGCATGTTTCTGCTGCTCCAGCGGTCGCCTGAACAAGAGTTTGCGCTCCGCGAATTCATTCACGATGCCCACACTTCCGGCAGCGCCAGCTATCACCAATGGCTGAAGCCGGAGCAGTTGGGCAGCCTCTACGGTCCGGCTGATTCCGATATCGCGGCAGTGACCGCGTGGCTGCAGGCGCATGGCTTTTCAGTTGCGCGCGTCACCAAGGGCAAGACCGCCATCGAATTCTCCGGCAACGCCGGACAACTCCGCGAAGCCTTCAATACTGAGATTCACACGTACCTCGTCAACGGGGTAGAGCACCATGCCAACAACCACGACCCGCAAATACCAGCCGCGCTCGCGTCTGTGGTCACCGGTATCAGTCCGATGAACGATTTCCCCCCGAAGTCGTATGTGGAATTTGTGGGGAAGGCAACATACGACCGCAGCACGCACCGGCTGGTCCCGCAGTGGACGTTTCCCAGCGGGAATGACCTGCTGAACCTTGGACCCGGTGATTTTGCACTGCAATACGATTTGAATCCTCTTTACACGGCGGGGATCACGGGGAGCGGCGTCACCATCGGCATCATCGGGGCTTCGAATGTGGATCCCACTGTGGTCGCCACGTATCGTTCGTTCTACGGACTTCCGGCGAGCCCGCTTAACGTCGTTATCGATGGCGAAGATCCGGGGCAGAACGGCGCCGTCGTGGAATCGTATTTAGATGTGGAGGTTTCCGGCGCGGTCGCCCCGGGGGCAACCGTCAATCTTTATACTTCGGCGGGTTCGTCGCTGCAAAACGGGCTTAACCTCGCGGCCCAGCGGGCGGTCGATGACGACGTGGCCACGGTCCTCAGCACAAGCTATGGCACCTGTGAGCAGGATTTAGGTTCGTCCGGCAATCAATTCTGGGCTGGTGTGTGGGAGCAAGCGACCGCACAGGGGCAGACGCCGTTTGTTTCGGCCGGCGACGGTGGCCCGGCGGGCTGCGATGACTTCGACGAAGAACAAGTGGCGCAGGATGGCATCGCGGTCAACGGAATTTCGTCAACTCCCTGGAACATTTCGGTGGGCGGCATAGATTTCTATTACACCAGCTACAACGGCACTTCCTCGGCACAACAGACGCAGCTGGCGACCTACTGGGACCTCACGCCTACAATATTTCCCACGACGTCTCTTCTTCAGCCGGTTCCGGAGCAGCCGTGGAACCGGCCCTTTGGACTGAACCTTTCTACAGGCGGCGTCTATAGTTCCAATATGTCGTCCATTGTCGCTGGCAGCGGCGGACCCAGCAGTTGCGCAACGGGAACGGAGGGTTCGAACGGCACCTATTCCTCCTGCACCGCGGGCTACGCCAAACCTTCGTGGCAGAGCGGAACCGGAGTGCCGACAGATGGCGTGCGCGACCTTCCGGATGTTTCGCTGTTTGCCGCGGCGGGCGAGAATGACACCTTGTATCCCTTTTGTGCGGCCACGGACGAGTGCATCATTTCGGACGGAGACCTGACCATCGGTGTGGTCGGCGGCACGTCGGCATCGTCGCCCGCGATGGCGAGGATCATGGCCCTCATCAATCAGAAGTACGGAGCCCAGGGCCAAGCGAACTACACTCTCTACCCGCTTGCCGCCCAGCATCCGTCGGCATTTCACGATGTCACGGTCGGCAGCAATATTGTGCCGTGCCAGCCGGACAGCCCAAATTGCACTCTGAGCACGGCCACGGACAACACGTCTGGTTTCTACACGCTCGGCTACTACGCGGGCACCGGCTACGATCTAGCCACCGGCCTGGGCAGTGTGGACGCCAATCTCCTTGTCAATGATTGGAACTCACTCACGTTTAAACCTACGACTACTACTTTCAGTCTCAGCTCCACGACCTTTACGCACGGCACTCCAGTCAACGTGAGTGTGGGTGTCGCCGGGAGCGGAGGCACACCATCGGGTGACGTTGCCTTGGTCAGCACTGCCAGTCCTGCATCGAACACAGGTCTGGGCGAGGTCACGCTCAAGAGTGGCGCTGTTTCTGCCACAGTCAATGACCTCCCTGGAGGCCAGTATCAAGTCACGGCCAGATACGCCGGCGACAGTGTGTTCGCGTCCAGCCGTTCGAATCCGGTTACGGTCAACATAGCCGCGGAAAGCAGCACGGTCTCGCTCTCGGGAAACAACTATAACTACAACAGCAACTTATTTGTCCCTGTGGCAAATGGCAGCAGCTACCCTTACGGTAGCTACATCGCCATCGATGCCCAGCCGCGCGGGATAAATGCCGCGCCGGGATCACTCGATGGCATCGCTACGGGAACGATGACCTTTGCCGATGCGGCAAGCGCAGGAAGTACCAGTTCCGCAGCACTGAATCTTGATCGCACGGGCTACGCAGAGTGGGTGCCTTCTGCGGGATTCTCGGTGGGAACTCACAGCGTGAGCGCCAGCTATTCTGGCGATGCCAGCTTTAACGCGTCCTCCAGTTCCACGCCGCTCAGCTTCACGATTACTAAAATCGCGCCCGCGATCAACCTCTACGTAGGGCCTCCGCTGGCTTTTGAGATCAATACGACGATTGGTCTCGGAACCGCCGCGACCTTTGACCTGGATATCGGCATTACTGCCGTGGCTGCGCCGCCCACGGGCACGGCGACGTTCTACCTGGGCAATAAGATCCTGGGAACCGCTACGCTTGGCCCGCCGCCCTATTACAACCCCAGTGTTGGGGCGGCGACGCTGACTGTGACCACCTTGCCGCTAGGAACGAACTCCGTGACTGCAAGCTACAGCGGCGACGCCAATTACGACGCCGCAACCTCGAACGCCGTCAGTGTGGTTGTGATGCAGCCAGTCACCGTGACGGCCAGCGTCAATCCGCCGTCCGGCAACCTGGCGCAGAACTACACCGCAACCGCCAGTGTCGCAGGTGTCGCCGGGCAACCGGCGCCGACGGGTGGAATTTTCTTTCTTGTTTATGCTGGCGGTTCGACCTGGAGCGGTTCCGGCACAACTGTGAACGGCTTGTCGAGCTTCACATTCGACGGCGCGCCGTTTCAAGCCGGTACGGTCTTCGTTGCCGCCGAGTATTTGGGCGACACGATCTACGGGCCGTCTACCGTGAGTATCCCCGTCAACATGACAGCCCCATTTACTATGACCACGACTCCAGTTGCGATCGCAACACCGGGCGCAACCACAGGCAACACCTCGACCATTACGGTCACGCCAGCCAACAGTTTTACCGGCCAAGTTTATTTTTCCTGCACGCTGGAATACTATCCCCCCGGAGCACAACATCTTCCCACCTGCAGCGTTCCGAGTTCAGTCAACGTCACGGGCACGAGCCCAGTCCCAGCTACGATGACGATTAACTCGACGCCTTCTTCGACAGCGGCTGCGGCACTTCATCCCTTGCGCAGCGGACCGCGCTGGCTTGCGGCCGAAGCAGGAATGCTCGTGGCTGGCTTTGTCTTGTTCGGAATCCCGGCCGGCCGCCGGCGCCGCATGGCGAGCGTCGTTTTCGTTCTCGCTTTGCTCGGTGGTCTGCCGGGATGCGGAGGAGGGGCTAGTGGAGGAACTGGTGGTGGCCAGCAGATTTCCGGCACGACTACGGGAACTTATACCTTCATGGTGGAGGGTTCGTTCACCGCGACAATTGGGGCGAGCCAGCCGCAGGTCTCGATGGTGAACGTGACAATTCAGTAGTTCAGCGTTAAAGCAGGATGTTGCACAACCGGCTGCAAGCTGGTCGCATCGGCTTACGGCAGCCTATCCATCAACCCCGGCAGCGTCTTCATCAGATCGTTGTAGATGACCATCACGGCGAACAACACCAGGAAGACGAATGCGGCCTGGTAGACGCGCTCTTTGATGCGCAGGCTGACGTCGCGGCGCATGAGGCCTTCGATGAAGAGGAACAGGATGACTCCGCCATCGAGGATGGGAATCGGCAGCAAGTTAAAGATGCCAAGGTTCAGGCTGATGCCTGCGGTTAATTCCATCAGCGGAGTCCAGCCCTTTTGCTGGGCCGCGTAGCCGGCGTCCTGCGCGATGCCGATGGGGCCGGAAACCATGCGCGGGGAAACTTTGCCTTGCACCAGCTTCTTGGCCAGTTCCAGAATGAGCAGCGAGTATTTCCTGTTTTGCTCGAGCGATAGGCCCAGGGCCTGCCCGAATGGCAAAGTAGTCACCTTGGTCTCGCTCTTAGCGACGAAGCCCAGGCGATATCGTTGCTCTTTCGGGTCTTCGGTTTTTCCCAGCACCGGGATCAGGTCCTGAAAGCTTAGGGTCTGACTTCCCCGAACCACGGTCAGATTGACAGGACTCTCCTTGGTCTGCTGGAGGCCATCAATCATACTTTCGAGCGAAACCAGGGGTTTGCCATCCAGGGCCACGATTCTGTCATCTTCCTTCAGGCCGGCCTTGGCTGCGGGCGTGTTGGCCTCAATCTGGCCGACAATGACGGGGTCTTCGGGAAACCACCCAGCGGAACCGACCTCAGAAGTGGTCACGGCTCGCGGCACGATGGTTTTCTGGAAGACCTCGTCCCCACGCTGTACAGTGACGGTGAGCGGTTGATTGGCGCTGAGCCACACACGGGGCTGAAGCTGTTCCCATGTTGGATTGTCGATGCCATCTACCTTTACGATGCGGTCGCCGGGGAGCAATCCGGCGCGGGCGGCGGCAGAGTCTTTTTTCACGCCTTCGATCACGGCGGGCTTATCGAGAAAAACCGGGTACTCGTAGTGCACCATGTAGACCGTGGTCAGCAGAAAGATCGCCAGCAGAATATTCATCGTCGGGCCGGCGATCGCGATTAGAAAGCGATGCCAGCGCGAGTGCGACATGAACTCGGCGGGATCGCCGGTACGCTCGTCCATGGGATTCTCGCCGCTCATCTTCACGTAGCCGCCGAGGGGCAGGATGTTGATGCGATAATCGGTGTCGCCTTTGCGGAAGCCCACCAGCCGTTTGCCGAATCCGATGGCGAACTGCTCGACACGGACACCCAGCAACTTGGCCACGGCATAGTGGCCGAACTCGTGAATCAGAATCATGAACCCTAAAACCACAGCGACGGCGGCGATGGAGATAATGAAATCAGACATAAAAGAAGTACGGACTAACTCCCCTGTTAGATTCAGATTCTAGACCGCTGTGGTTGCACGCGGTTGCACAATTTTCTTATTTATTCCCAAAACCCGCTGTTCAGCATATCGGCGGGCGTCGGCATCGGCTTCAAGCACCTTTGCAATCGATTCCAGCTTCTCGGAATTAGATGCTGAAACCGCGTCTTCGATGATCCTGGGAATCTCATCGAAAGTAATCTTGCCTGCGAGAAACGCGGCGACCGCGACCTCATCGGCTGCGTTCAACGCGACCGTTTTAGCCCCACCGGCCTCGACCGCCTCGTACGCGATACGAAGACAAGGGAATTTACTCATGTCTGGCGGGCAGAAGTCCAGATGCCGCAAGTTACCTACCGGAAAGCGCATATCCGACTGAATCCGCTCGGGATATGTTAATGCGTAGAGAATCGGCAGCCGCATGTCGGTTACCGAGAACTGAGCAAGTATGCTGCCATCGATAAACTCCACCATGGAATGAATTGTCGATTGCGGGTGGACAATCACTTCCACTTTCGAGGGTGGCATGTGAAACAATCTGCACGCCTCGATCACCTCGAAGCCCTTATTCATTAGAGTGGCGGAATCGATGGTAATGCGTTTGCCCATCTTCCAAGTGGGATGATTCAGCGCCTGCTCCACCGTGATGGAAGTGAATTCCGATCGCGGCGTATTCAGGAACGGGCCGCCGGAAGCGGTCAGCCAGATGCGTTCCACTTCCTCCATACGTCCGCCGCGCAGGCACTGGTGGACGGCGTTGTGCTCGCTATCGATGGGCAGCAGCGGAGTGCCTTGTCGGCGCGCCTCGGCCGTAATCAGCTCGCCGGCGGCGACCAGGCATTCTTTATTGGCTACGCCGACAATTTTTCCCGCCTTCACCGCTTCGTAAGTCGCCTCAAGTCCGGCCACGCCGACGATGGCGCTGACCACGAAGTCGACCGCGGAGTGCGTCGCAACCTTCACGGTTCCGGCCGCTCCGCAAACGACCTCGATCTCGCTCAGGCCGCTTTGCTTGAGGCGCGTGCGCAGTTGATCGGCGTCGGCCTCCGACGCAATGGAAATGAGTTTCGGACGCCAGCGCCGCGCCTGCTCGAATGCAGCGTCCAGATTGGCGCCCGCAGCCAGCGCGACGATCTGAAAGCGGTCGGGATAGGACTCGGCCACGCTCAGCGTGCTGCGGCCAATGGAGCCGGTGGAGCCGAGGATGGAGATACGTCTCATGCGAGGGTAGATTCCGCGAGTTGATTCTCGAACTGACTTCCCAATCTGCGTTCTTATTTTACGCGTTACCAGGGACGGGCGGGGGGGAAGACTGCCGCCACGTAGATCCACAGTACCGGCGCCGCAAAAAGCAGCGCATCGATGCGGTCGAGCATGCCGCCGTGGCCGGGAAGAATTGTGCCCGAGTCCTTTACTCCCGCGCCGCGCTTGATCAGCGACTCCACCAGGTCGCCAAGCTGTGCGGCGATGTTCAGCGCGACCGTTAGCAGGATGATCGGCCACAACTCCGGCTTCTCCAGCCCGAACAGGCCGTCGCGGCGTTGAATCAAACCCACGCGCAGCAGGAACGAACTGATCTGCAAGGCGTGATTGAAGAGCAGAATTCCAACCACCAGGCTTGCGGCCAGCGAGGCCGCCGCGCCCTCCCAGGTTTTCTTGGGACTGATGCGAGGCGCCATCAAGTGGCGTCCCAGCGACCGGCCCACGAAGTAGGCGAAAATGTCTCCCGCCCACACGACGAGAAGAAGGTAGAGCAGCCAGAACGCTCCCGCCCACTGCTGGCGCAACTGCACCAGCATGGCCATGGGCAAGGCAATATAAGCGAAGGCGAACGCCGAGGCCGCCGCCGCCGGATAAGCGCTGCTCATCTGCGCCCGCCGCATGGCGATGGTCAGAAAAATAAACGGAGCGATCGCGGCGGCAAACCCCAGGCCGAGGACAAACTTCAAGGCTGAGAGTTGCGGAGTCTCGCTCGCCGCATTCGCAGCCAACAGAAGGAATAGCAATCCTACGAAGATGTACGTGGGCAGCCGTAGCGGCTGCACGCCGTAGGATTCGGTCAGCTTGAGAAATTCCTGCACCGTGACCAGCGCCACGACCGCCGCCACCACAGCCACCACCGGCACCGGCGCGCGCAGCACCAGCAGCATCACAATCGGAATCAGGACGACCGCGGTCGCGATGCGCTTTAGCAAGTGAGATAGGCCATGCTACTGCATGCTCAAGATTCGTGAAGCTTCGTATCAGGGTATGCCTTCAGAGCTGCCCTGAGCATAGTCGAAGGGCATACCGTAAGTGCGTCATCATCAACAGCGCTTTCAGGTGTTGCGTGGTTCACCCCGAATGGTTCAGCCCGCCGTAGCGCCGCTCGCGTTTCTGATACTCAGCGATGCCTTCCAGCAGATGCACGCCGCGGAAATCGGGCCACAGAGTGGACGTTACATAAATCTCCGCGTAAGCCAGCTGCCAAAGCAGAAAGTTGCTCAGCCGCATCTCGCCAGAGGTGCGCACCACCAGATCGGGATCGGGCAAGTGCCGCGTGTAAAGATGATTGCCGACTGTGTCCTCGTCAATACGCAGATGCTCGAGGCCGCCGTTCTGCGAAGCCGAGTTGACCATGGAGCGGAACGCATCGACTAATTCGCTGCGCGCGCTGTAGTTCAGCGCCAGTGTCAGCACGGTGCCGGTATTGAGCGCTGTACTCTCGCGCGCCCAGGCCATGCGCTCCTGCACATCTTCCGGCAGTTCGTGCTGCCGCCCAATATATTCCAGGCGGATATTGTTCTCGTTCAGCGTGGGAACTTCCGCTTTCAAGTATCGGCTGAGCAGCCGCATCAGGAAATCGACTTCGCTCTTCGGCCGCTTCTTCCAGTTTTCTTCCGAGAAGGCGTAGAGCGTGAGCGCATGAATGCCGATGCGCGCCGCCGTCTCCACGGTCGAGCGCACTGCCACCACTCCGGCGCGATGTCCGGCCACGCGCGGCATGTGGCGCCGTTTCGCCCAGCGCCCGTTGCCGTCCATGATGATCGCGATGTGTCTTGGGAGCCGCTCTGGATCAAGCTGCCGGTAGATTTCCGTTTCCTTGCGATCCAGCCCGGCGGGAACTCTTGCCTGCAAGGCCTATCCCCTTCCGAAGGTTGAGGCTAACACGGGCGGGAAGGGGGTTGCAATGACGGGAAAGGCACGCTGGAAAGGTCGCCGCGTGAAGAGTACAAGATCGGGAAGGGCGCGGCTTCAAAGCCCATGTCCTTAGTGTCCCAGAGTGGCACGACTGAACGTCGTGCCTTCCCGAACCCATTTACAGGATTGCTGGAGAAAGCGAGTACGGGGAACTGTAAATATTAAAGAGTTCCGAGGTGGTGTTGGGTGCATTCGTCTCAGCCAGTAGCTCGCGTTAGACCCTCGCTTGACCTGCTGTGCTGCCTCCCTTGCGGGCGCGCTGCATGCGATCTTCGCTCGGGCTCCGGGCTCACCGCCAACCGGATAAATCAGT
>PLIO01000108.1:0-11915 GCA_003140075.1 Acidobacteriaceae bacterium
TCGCCGCCATGCGCGCGCTTTCCGTCCGCAATGACGACCCGGAGACCGCCAGCCGTCCCTGGGATAAGGATCGCGATGGTTTTGTGATGGGTGAAGGCGCGGGCATCCTGGTGCTGGAGGAACTCGAACACGCCAAAAAGCGCGGCGCAACCATCCTCGCGGAAATTGCCGGCTATGGCATGTCCGGCGACGCCTACCACATGACCCAGCCTGCTCCCGAGCATGAAGGCGGATTCCGCGTGATGCGCAATGCCGCGCGCGATGCCGGCATCAGCGCGGACAAAGTCGATTACGTCAACGCCCACGGCACTTCCACGCCTATCGGCGATACGCTGGAGGCACACGCCATCCGCAATTTCTTTGGTGAGCGCAAGATCCCCGTCAGCTCAACCAAGTCCATGACTGGCCATCTCCTCGGCGGTGCCGGCGGCCTCGAAGCTGGCATCACGGTTCTTGCCCTGCGCGATCAAATCCTTCCTCCCACTATCAACCTCGTCAGCCAGGACCCCGAAACCGCCGGCATGGATTTCGTCCCCAACCACGCCCGCAAAGCCAAACTCGAATATGCCATGTCGAACTCCTTCGGCTTCGGCGGGACGAACGGGGCGCTGCTGTTCCGGAGATGGTCAGAGTAGAAGATATTCGAAGGGAACTTCGGCAGGCCTCTGTTACTTCGGGTGGGGAATTATCGACAAGACAACGTACTCATCCCCGCGAATCACAAAATAGAATCGCCAGCTGCGATTTACCCGAGCTTGCCAGATATCGTTCGCCTCGTCGTATTTCTTAGCGTGCAGGGAAGGATGTCCCAGCCGATTGAGCAGAAACCCAAGTTGCTTAGCGAAAGCTTTGCGCACTTCGGGGAGCAGCGCTGCATAATCCTTGTCAGCCCGCGCCGTGAAGCGGACTTTCACTTCCGCTTCCTCGGACTTTTGCTCCGTCTTCCCGTCCTGCGCTCAAGCGCAGAGATGGCTTCGGTCGCCGATCCGTAGGGACCATGGGTGCGACCCTGAGCAATGTCATTGAGCCCTTCGGCCAAATGCCGGTCGATGACGGTTTTCGGGGTAAAGGTAATCTTGCCGTTTTCGAAGGACGCTTCCAACAGATCCCCGATGTCCAGAGGCACCCGCTTGCGGATGCTCTGCGGAATGACGACTTGGAATTTTGTTTTTACGGTGACCAGCTCCATGACAATGCCCCCGTTAGATAGTTTAACAGTTGATCTATCCAAATGTCCGACGGTAAATGCGGTCCCCGAAACCGCAGGCAATGGATTTCGTCCCCAACCACGCCCGCAAAGCCAAACTCGAATATGCCATGTCGAACTCCTTCGGCTTCGGCGGGACGAACGGGGCGCTGCTGTTCCGGAGATGGTCAGAGTAGAAATCCTCGTCAGCCAAACAGCGGATGCGGCACCGTGATCGAGCTCGGCTCGGCAGCGGCGCCCAGCAAGGCGCCCTGAAAATGTCGAAACCGACTCAGAAAAAGGCCTTATTCGCTCCGGCGGCTCTCTCTAGGTTCGGTTTCAGGATATAAGCAGATTTCCTGGCGCAGTGTTAGGCCTTTGCCGCGCTTTTTGCACTCTCCAGTCCACTCCCCGGTACTGGCCCTTTAGTACCCCTGCGCCCTGCCCCTTAGGGTTCTTTCCATCCCCTCCACGGCAGGGCAGAATGACTTTCGTACTAGAAATCGGGCCCGATCCCATGGAAAAAGCCTTCGGCAGTGCCCTGGCGTCAACTGTCTCTACCAGGAAAGTGGCGGCTCGCGCCGCCCTGGTCGACCTTAAAGAATCATCCCGAGCCTTGCTGTCCGAGTGCTTCCGCCAGTTCGGCATTGAGACGGTCGCCACTTCCGCGGCATCGGTCGACCGCCTGCGCCAGGAGAAATTTGAAGCCTGCGTGGTCCATCTGGCGCCCGGCGCCGAAGCGGTCATGGAGGCGGCGCGCACTTCACCCTCCAACAGCCGCCTCGTGCTCTACGGTCTCGGCGGCAATGCCCAGCAGGCCATGCGGTTCTCGAAGTACGGCATCAACGCCATGTTTCATGAGCCGCTGGAGCGGCCCGCGGCGCTCAAACTGGTCCGCGCCACCCACATGCTGGTGCTCCACGAATTCCGCCGTTACGCCCGCATCCCCATCATGACCGAAGTCACGGTCGTCAGCCCCGATGGCCACCGCCTCAGCGCCTCCAGCCTTGAGCTCAGCTCCGGCGGCATGTCGTTAAAAACCAGCGAGGACATGCCCTCCGGCACCAGCGTCGAGATTTCTTTTTCTCTGCTGACCCTGCCGCGCGTCAACCTGCGCGGGGTTGTGACCTGGCGCAAGAGCAAATCCTTCGGCGTCCGCTTCGATCCCGCCGACGAACGCCGCCAGAAAGTCAAAGAGTGGATCGACGGCTATTTGGAAAACTAGCAAGAGTTGAGCTCCACCACGGTCCATGTAGGGACCGCCGCCCTTCGACTTCCCCCTCGACTTCGCTCGGGGCTTCGGCAAAACAGGGCAGGCTCTCGGCTGTCCGACGAGCGAAGCGGCGCGTGCCGCATCGCCCCGTTACAATACCCTCGTGACCGAAGCCAGCACTCGCGAGGCGTCTACGGCATCCGAAGTTGTGCCCGGTTCCCGCCGCTTCACCCTCCGCCAAAGAATAGTCCTGCGCATCATCATCGCCGCTGGATACTGGTTCATCCGTCTCATCGGACCTACGCTGCGCGTGTGCGTCTCGCGCGAAGAAGGCGCGCAGCAAAGCGTCGGCCAGCGGCCGCTGGTCCTCAATTTCTGGCACGCCAGCATCATTCCCGCCACTTACCTCTTCCGCGACGCCGGCATCCGCGTGATGAGCAGCAACAGCTACGACGGCGAATACATGGGACGTATCATCCACAGATTCGGCTTCGTCGCCGTCAAAGGCTCCAGTAGCCGCAACGCCGTGCGCGCCCTGCTCGGCCTGCGCCGCGCCTTGCAGCAAGGCTGGGCCGTCGCCTTCAGCATCGACGGCCCGCGCGGCCCGCGCTACCAAGTAAAGCCCGGCCCGGTCGCGCTGGCGCGCTCTTCCGGCGTTCCCTTGAGCACGTTCCACATCGCAGTCAAAAACGCCTGGGTTCTCAACACCTGGGACCGCCTCATTATCCCGAAACCGTTTTCGCGCATTCTGATGCGCTTCGGCAAGCTCATCCCAGTTCCGGCGGAGGCCAGCGAGGAAGACCTTGAACGCTATCAACAGGAGTTGCAGGATTCGCTTGATCGCATCTGCGAATTCGCCGAAGCGAACGTAAGAAAAGTCGGCGCGCCAGAATTTCCTTATAATGTTTGACGATTTTTCGAGCAGTCGGGGGGATGTAGAAATGCAAACCACGATGATCGGCTACACCGCCAGGAAGATCAGTCCGATGCTTGCCGCCGCTGACATGGAACAGACCCTCGCCTTCTACCACGACGTTCTCGGATTCGAAGTTGCGCGGAAGTCTCCCGAGTATTCGATCGTGGAGCGCGATGGCCAGACCATCCACTTCATGAAGGCCGCATCCGAGGAAGTGATGCGCTGCGTCCGCGGCCACACCGAGATCTATATCGAAGTCTCGAACATTGCCTCGCTGTGGGAGCACGTGAAGACGTTCAAACACCGTTATAAGATCCGCGATCTGTTCGACCGGGACTACGGCATGACGGAGTTCCACATCGAAGATCCTAACGGCTGTTTGGTTTTCGTTGGGGAGCCGACCGCGCAAGTTCACCGGGACTAGAGGCCCGGTTCGTTGAAATTCTCTAGTCCTGTCATGTTGAGCGGGGACTCAGCTTCGCGAAGCGGGGCTCGACCGCCGCCGGAGCATTCCTACTGGATTCTGAAATCTGGGACCGGCTGAGGATCCCGATGCCGTTCTCGCGCATGCTGCTGCACGTCGGCTGTTTGACGCGCTCTATGACCTTGCATATAATAGGTGCCGCTTCAGTGATTGGCTTGGACTGGAGCAACGACGGTTTGGCCATCTAGCGAGATCCCCCACTCGCGAACTGCTTCGCGTCCGAAGGAGAACCCCTTGCGATTTGCAACTCTCGTTCCGTCCCTTCTAGTCGCCATGACATCAATCAATGCACAAAACAACGCACCGGTCCGCCTCGCGAATTTGCCAGCCGTTGCGCAGGCGAGCATTTCGACAGCCCTCGGGCATGACGATGCCCAATACCGCGCAAAGGCGTTGAAGGGAAGCTTTCGTATTGCAAACCCAGCGCAGCGGTTGGCTGCAAATTTCTCATCAGATGGCGTGGAAGTGCAGAGCGGCAACGCGCACTGTGTAATGCAACTGGAGGGATATGGTTACGGCGAGATTCATCTCCCGCTGACTCCGAGCGTCCCTCAAGCTGAGCTAAATCATGTGCAGTATGT
This sequence comes from Acidobacteriaceae bacterium, assembly GCA_003140075.1. Lineage (GTDB taxonomy): Bacteria > Acidobacteriota > Terriglobia > Terriglobales > Acidobacteriaceae > Sulfotelmatobacter. The sequence continues at coordinate 4,381 of PLIO01000108.1, forward strand.
GCGGGGAGGCTTGACGGAATGGTATGCCAATGGCCCCGCTGGATTGGAGCAGGGGTTCTCCATCGCGAGCCCACCTGGCCTGTCCCATGGTCTGCCGCTGACGATTGATCTGTCGATTGCGGGAAATCTGAAGCCAGTACTCGGTAAAGATGGCAAAGGTTTGACTCTTACAGGACCTGAGGGCAACTTGGCTTATGCCGGCTTGTCAGCTCTCGACGCCGATGGACGCCAACTTGAAGCATGGCTTGAACTGAGAAATGCTCGCCTGATGCTGCGCGTCGCCGACGGCAATGCGCGTTACCCAATACTGATCGATCCGATAATTCAGCAGGCCGAGCTGACCTCCTCTGACGGCCAGGCAATAGACTTTTTTGGCTGGTCGGTGGCGATCAGTGGGAATACGGTGGTGGTTGGCGCAACCAACAATCCGTACCCCACAGGGGCCGGAGCCGTCTATGTCTTTGTGAAGCCGTCGGGTGGATGGGGCAACATGACGCAGACGGCGAAGCTGACGCCTTCGGACGGAGTCGACGGAAACCAGTTTGGCGGGTCCGTGGCCATCGATGGTGACACTATTGCGGTTGGGTCACCGCGCGCCCCATATCCGACCTGCACGGGAGCGGTCTACATCTTTTCTGAGCCTGCTGGGGGATGGACGGACATGACGGAAACGGCGGAGTTAACCGCCTCGGACGCTAAAACGAATACCTTCTTAGGATTTGACGTCGGCATTAGCGGCGGTACCGTGGTTACACAAGGACAGGGCGCAATGTATGGTGAGGCGGCATACGTTTTCGTCGAGCCCGCCGGCGGCTGGTCTAATATGGAGGAGACGGCGGTTTTGACGGCTTCGAACAATCCTCTCGAGCTGGGAGGCAACCAGGGAATTGCCATAAAAGGGGGGACCGTCGTGGTCGGCGCCCCACTAGCGACCGTTGGGGAAAACCCCTCGCAGGGAGCGGTTTACGTGTTTCTCGAACCCGCTGGCGGCTGGGTCAACGAACAGGAAACAGCCGAGCTCACCGGGTCAGACGACGCGCAATATTCTATGTTTGGCACGGGGGTCAGTATTACCGCCGACACAATCGTAGCGACGTCCGTCGGGAACGCATATATATTCGTTGAACCTTCCGGTGGCTGGACGAATACGACGGAAACAGCTGAGCTGCTTCGGTCCACCGACCAATTAGCGCCTGAAACCGGCATCGCTGCTTCGGGCGATACCATTGTCGTGGGACACCGCGTGTTCATTAAGCCACCCACCGGATGGGTGACGACTTCGAAGGCTAGCGCGGTGTTGACTCCCTCGAATCTCCAGGAAGACAGTTATTTCGGCTCCGAGGTGGGTATCGATGGCGGGTCAATCGTCGTTGGCGCATATTTTCAGAACGTCACTGGAAACGTCGCTCAGGGCGAGGCCTATGTGTTTGGCGCTCCAGCGCACAAGAACTAGGGCCGATCGCGCCGGATGTCATTTACGGCGCACCGTTGAGGAGTCAATGTCGGGACACGTCGCAATCCGGGAGTGGAAGGTTTGACTTCCGCACCGTCTTCCCGATAGATTTCTCAAGCAAAGTTTTTTCGTTCTTTGACAAAGCCTTCGGTTTGCGCGTCTTTGCCCGATGGCGAAGACAGGGAAGCGGGTGCAATTCCCGCGCTGCCGCGCAACTGTAAGCGAGAACATCGCAGCCGTCCACTGGGAGCAATCCCGGGAAGGCCGTCTGCAAATTTCGGACGCCCGAGCTAATTGCTAACTGCCAATTGCTGCCCGCGCATCCTCACTCGCAAAGCCAGGAGACCGGCGTAAACCGTCCACCTTAACCCCTTTCGCGTGAAAAGGAGGATGGTTATGCGCGCACTCTGCGCCTCATTTTTGATTTTCGCCGCTGTCGCTCTTCCTGCAGCATCCGCTGCCGACCTCAAGGTCAAAGTCATCGACCCTCAATCCGCCGCCGTCGCCGGCGCTCAGGTTTCCTTGCTTTCGAAGGGATCCAACACTCCTCTGCGGGTGGTCGCCACGTCCGCCGAAGGAATTGCAATCTTCGGGGATTTGTCCTCAAGTAGTTATCAGATTCAGGTCCTCGCCCCCGGCTTCGCGCCGCACACCGAGGATGTTGCCGCCGCTCATCCTGACATCCTCACCATCCAGTTGCATCTCGCCACAGCATCGGAAACCGTGGTCGTAACCGCAACCCGAACTCTCGTGCCCGCCGGGGAATCAGGCGCCAGCATTTCCACCCTGGAAAGCGAGCAGCTCGAAACCATGCAGCCCATCGCCGCCGACGATGCCATCCGCTTCCTTCCCGGCGCAGTCATCAACACCGCCGGCCAGCGCGGAGGATTGTCGTCTCTGTTCGTGCGCGGCGGCGAATCTACTTACAACAAAGTGATTGTCGATGGCGTCGCCATCGACAATCCAGGCGAAACCTTTGACTACGGCACGTTGCCGCTGACACAAGCCGATCGCGTGGAATTTCTGCGCGGCGCGCAAAGCACTTTGTACGGGTCCGATGCCATGACCAGCGTCGTGCAGGTATGGACCCGCACCGGAAGCACTCCGGTCCCCGAACTCCAGTTCGGCGCCGATGGAGGAAATTTCGCAACCGCCAACGGCAACTTATCTCTGGCCGGCGCCCACGGACGGTTCGACTACAACTTCTTCGGCGATCAGTTCAACAGCAACGGGCTGGGCGTGAACGATGCATACTCGGATTCGCTGCAGGGCGCGAACGTCGGCATGGCTATTAGCGATCACGTCACGCTGCGCGTGAGAGCCCGCCACTCCAACAGCTATACCGGTCTGCCCGGCGAGTGGAATTTCAACGGCGACGCGCTCCTCGCTCCCGATTCCAGCGAATCGGAGCATCTGAACAACATTCTCGGAAGCGTGGAACTCGCCGTGGCGGCCCCTTCGGGATGGCAACATCGCTTTACCGCCTTCGACTCCCTTTATCGCTACACGGATTCGAACCTGAACCCTCCCGCCGACAGCTACGACAGCTACGCGGATCTCTACCAAACCCACGTCAACCGCGTGGGAGTCGAATACCAGGGCGATTATTCGGAGCGGACGTCAGCTAGTTTTGCGGCGCACAGCACTTTCGGAGTTCGCATCGAAAACGAGACCGGCGTTGTCTCCGATATGAATTCCCCTCCTCCCGCCGCCGGGCAACGGTTGGATCAGGATGCCTATCTGCAACAGCAGTTCTCCTGGGGCAGGCTCTCGGCCATTGCGGGCGGGCGTTTCGTGCACAGCAGCGCCTACGGCAATATCGGCGTGCCGCGAGTCGCGCTCACTCTGCTCGCGTTGCGCGGCGGAGAACTGTTTTCGGGAACGCGCCTGCGCTTTTCCTATGCCATTGGATACATGGAACCGGCCCTCTATGAAACCTTTGGCGAGATTGCCTATGACTACACCTCGAACCGCGGCCTTCTGCCGGAGCGCACTCGAGCCTTTGAAGCCGGCATCGAGCAGAAACTGTTTGCCGGCCGTTGGGCGCTGAACGCCGCCTACTTCAACAATCTTTTCCACGATCAGATTGAGGCTGTGCCCACCTCGTCGGGCGCGTACCAGTTTTTCAACCTGGAACAGTCTTTCGCTCAAGGCGCCGAAGTTGAGCTACAAGGACGAATTCGGCCCAGATTATCGCTGACTACGGCCTATACCTACACCTCGACCGAGATCCTCGAAAATCCGCAGTGTACGCCGGCAAGTCCTTGTGGTTTTCCCTTTGCTCCCGGCGATCCTCTGCTCCGCCGCCCCAAGCATTCGGCGACCACCCTGTTAAGTTATCTGGGAAAACGCTGGGGCGGAAATCTGGCGGGAAGTTTCGTGGGTGCGCGGCCCGACGACGACTTCTACGGCTTCGGCATCACCCACGCCGCCGGCTACGTCCGCGCCGATATCGGTGGATGGTATGCCATCAACTCTCGCGTAACTGCCTACGCAAACGTTGAGAACGCGCTCGACCGCCGCTATAACGAGGTGGTCGGCTATCCCTCGCTGCCCGTCAACTTCCGCGCCGGGTTTCGCTTCCGCGTAGGAGGCGAATAGCGAGCGGGCGGCAGGCACAAAATAAAAGGGCACGAGTTCATGACTCGTGCCTCTTTTACTGCGAAAACCGCGAATCTAACTCACCTTTTCCGGAGGCCTCACCATTGCCATCGGCATCGAGGCGGCCATCTTGCCGCCGAAATACTTGGATCGCGCCAGAAGCAGTTTCTCGATATCAAGCCCGGTCAGCGGCTGCTGCCGGCCCAGCAGATGCGTAACCAGCGCAATCTGCGCAAAGTGTTCCACCGTTTCCATTTTCATGTAGGCGTGTTCGATCGTATCGCCGTAAGTCACCACGCCATGATTCGACATCAGAATGGCGTCGTAGTGAGGCACGTACGGTTCCAGCGTCTGCGCCAGCTCCGAGGTTCCGGGCGTGCCGTAGCGGGCCAGCGGAATGCATCCCAATCCCATCACCACTTCGCAAACAAGAGGTTCCGTCAGGGCCATACCGGCCGCGGCGAATCCCGTCGCCGTCGGCGGGTGCGCGTGCACAATCGCCTGAATATCGGGCCGGGTGCGGTAAACCAGCAGATGCATCCCGATTTCGCTGGTCACATTGCGCCGCCCTGCCACGCGCGTGCCGTCCAAGTCTACGATCACCATGTCTCCGACGCGCATCGCCCCCTTGCTCACGCAAGTGGGCGTCACCAGAATCCGCCCCCGGTCCAGCCGGACCGACAGATTCCCGTCCATCGCCGCTACGAACCCGCGCTCGTGCAGCATGCGTCCGTAGTGGACAATTTCTTCCCTGTGTTTTCGTTCACCGGACATGGAGATACTCTCTCGGGGGAGTGACGAAAAAGCGGCAAAATCTACAGCACCCGCATAGTACCTCACTCAGCGCGAACAGACAAACAAATTTACTGAGAAATCGACAGGCAGGCCCCGGCTTGCGCCAGATGCACTTCCCGTAGTCTCCTATAATCGGACATCGTGCTGGTTTCTGACTTCCATTTTGATCTTCCCGACGAGCTCATCGCCCAGGAACCTCTGGCGGACCGCGACGGATCGCGCATGCTGCACCTGGAGCGCACCGGCGGCCGCTACTCCGATCGCATGTTCCGCGACTTCCCCGAACTGTTGCGGCCCGGCGATCTGGTGGTCTTTAACAATACCCGCGTCTTTCCGGCGCGGCTCTATGGCCGCCGGCAAGGCGCTCAACCCGTCAGTCCTCATAATCCCGCCGCGCACAATTTCCTCCATGGACGTATAGAGGTTCTGCTCACGCGCCAACTCTCGACCGAACCGAACGACTGGGAATGCCTGGTTCGGCCCGGCCGCAAGATCGGAGTCGGCGAACGCCTCTTCTTCGGCGAGCAAGACGAATTGCAGGCGGAAGTACTGGCCCGCCGCGAGTTCGGCGAGCGCCGTATCCGCTTTCAGCCCGTCTTTCAGAGCGAGGACGACTTCTTCGCCGCTCTCGATCGCATCGGCCACGTCCCACTCCCGCCTTACATCGCGCGCCCGGATTCCTCCCGCGATCGCGAGCGCTACCAAACCGTATACGCCCAACCGCGCGGATCTGTCGCAGCCCCTACCGCCGGCCTTCATTTCACCTCGAAAGTCCTCGACCGCATCCAAGAGCGCGGCATCGAAACCGCTGAGATCACCCTGCACGTCGGCCTCGGAACCTTCCAGCCGGTCCGCGTCGAACGCGTGGAAGATCACAAAATTCATTGCGAGCCTTATTCCGTCTCTGCCCAGGCTGCCGACGCTATCAATCAAGCTCTCCGCGTTTCGCGCCGTGTGATTGCCGTCGGCACCACAACGGTTCGCACCCTCGAACACGCGTTTCGCCGCGGCGCGGGAACCATCCTCGCCGGAGCTTCCGCGGCGGATCTCTTTGTCTATCCGGGCTTCGAATTCGGAGTGGTCAAGGCAGTGCTCACCAATTTCCACCTGCCACGGTCCACTCTGCTCATGCTGGTCAGCGCCTTCAGTGGGCGCGAGAACGTTCTCCGCGCCTATGAACACGCAGTCTCCGAGCGCTACCGTTTTTATTCGTATGGCGACTGCATGTTCATCGATTAAGCCTCTGCGCTTCGCTGCGTTATACTCTTCCGGGAGTAGTCCATGTCCACCGCCGTAAAACAGATCTCGATTCAGCATTTCGTAACTCAGCTCCGCAAGTTTCCCGAGTCCGCATTTCTGCCGACCGATCAACTCCACAGATTTCTGCACGACGCGCCCGTCGACCCCGACTCACTCGCGCCCTATCTCACCTGGGACCGCCAACACTACACTCGCAACCTGATCGACAAAACTCCGCTGTACGAGTTGCTCGCCATCTGCTGGGAAGTCGGCCAGGCCAGCTCCGTGCACAATCACCGCGACCAGAACTGCTGGATGGCCGTCCCCATCGGCCGTTTGCTCGTCGAGAATTTTCACGTCGTGCATCAGGATATCGCCGGCGGCAAATGCACGATTACGTCCGCCGAGACCGTAGAGATGAATGCCTCGCACCCCTGCGCCGTCGATCCTCTCGAACCCGTTCACCGGGTCTTCAATCCCCGCGAATTCAACCAGCGCGCCGTCAGCCTGCACGTCTATTCCCGTCCCTTCGACACCTGCGTGGTCTACTCCGCCGAGCAGGGTACGTGCGGCGAAATCGAACTGCACTACACCACCGAGTACGGCAAACCAACGTAACTTCCGCGGCTAAAAGACTGTTGGTCACTACGCCTCCGCCGGGTTAACTTACGAGATTAGACTGGGGAGGGCCGCATGAAAAAAGTGTTCCCATGGCTTCTGCTGGCCGCCGCTTGTTGGGGCGGCTACTCTTACTACAAGAATCGTTCTTCGCAATCACAGGTCCAGGCCTCCGAGGAACCGCAGGAGGAGGAAGCGAAGCCTGACGTTCAGGACGGCCCGATCCAGCCGAACACAATCGTGAGCCCGCTCGAGACGTTCATGGAGAAGGCGACTTCGCTGCACAAAACATTCGCGCCCACGCCACTGCGAAAACCCAACCCCAGCGACCACATTGCTCCATCTCCCGTGGGCACCAGCACCGCCGTCGTGCACAAGACGTTTGCCGTCACCTCCAGCGCGAAGTTTTCTTTCCAGGTTCCACCGCACGCTGCCAGCCCTCAACTGCGCGGATCTTATCGTTCCTTTGCGCAACAGTCCGGGGCTCAATTGAGCGATGAAAGCGCGGACGTTGACCTTCTCTTGATGAATGACCAGCAGTATGCGGACTTCCTGCACGGAGGAACCCCCGACGTGGTGTACTCGGTCGACTCTTCCCACGATCAGGACGTGAGCTTCGGCTTGCCCGCCACCATGAGCCAGCCGGCCCAGTACTACCTGGTTTTCCGCAACAGTGCCAGCCGCGCGGCGAAGAAAGTGGTAGAGGCGGATTTTCGCGTCGATTTCTAGCGTCTTTTTGAGCAATTTGATTTTGGGCGGCGCTGCGCTTCCAGCTCTGCGATTGATGACCACTCCTGAGGCGGGCTAGCTGTGATCCGTCAAGACGTTG
>PLIO01000108.1:11923-12110 GCA_003140075.1 Acidobacteriaceae bacterium
CAACGTGTTGAAAGATCACAGCTAGCCCCTGAGGCGCCTAACCGGAGCTTCACCGAACTCCTGTCATTCGCCCCGGCTGCTAAACTACTGGCTTGCCCCCCCGAACAAAATCTTCGCAACCCGATTCCAGCAGCCCGCCTGCCGCGCCGCCATCGTCTGACCCGAACCGCATCTTCCTCATCGACAC
>PLIO01000225.1 GCA_003140075.1 Acidobacteriaceae bacterium
CTCAGTTTTGGGGTCCACTCCACCCGGCTGTCCCCGCATTTCCCCCGCATTTCGTCCCACAGCAAGGACGCTTCCCTTCAAAACGCTCTCGACAAGGCCCGCCCACAGGTTGCCCTATTCGCTAAGTCCCTCAGAGATTAGACGATCATTTCAGCCAGCGAACCTTGATTTCCCTTTCGAGCGCCTTGAATTCCGGGTCGCCGGTGGCGAGTTCAGTCTTCCTTTCCTTTGCCAGCGCGGCGGCAAAGGCGTCGGCCAGACTCAATTTGAAACGCGCCTTGAAATCGGCCGCGGTGTCGGCCAGCGTGCGGGTCGTGGAATGAAAATCAATCGGCAGGCCCCTGAGACACGTTCGTCTGCAACCGCCGAGGATTATATGAGATGGCTTCCAGGTACTGGCAACTGACAACCGGCAACTGGCGACTGCCGTTTAAGCTCCAACTTTCGCGTGATCCGACATGCGCCGCTTGTTATGCCGCAGCGCGACGTTCATGTACACATTTCCCATGGAGGTTTCAAAGCAGATCATCAGCGCTTCCACGTCTTCGCTGGTCTTGTCGCCTACTTCGGCCGTGACCAGCACCGGAGGATGCACGCGGAAGTGGAAGCCCTGATCGTTCAGCGCGCAGACCGCATTGCCGACCACCTGGTTGGCCAGTTCGAAGATGGTCTCCTTGATCAGCCCATCGGATTCCGGCAGTTCGGCGCCCGCATAGTGGCTGGCCACGCGGAGCGCGGTCTGCGGCTCCAGGTCCAGAATGATGCGGCCTTCGATGTCGCCGGTAAGCGCTACCATTCCGGCCACGCCTTTGCGGCGATAGCCGTCCTCTTCCATCGAGAGGTTGCCCACCTTCGTGGTGCCCGACAGGCCTTGCGACAGCACGGCGTCGGCCGCGTTGATGAAGGGCTGAATCAGATCCATCTTCATTTCGATTAGACCCCCGCGCCGGCCGCAGTCGTCACGGCGCCGTCTTCTCCGAGCACGTATTTGATGACTTCGTACAGCACTTCCGGCTTCACAGGCTTCTGCACGAAATGGCGCGCCCCGCGCTGCAATGCGGCCACGATGTTTTCCTGGTATCCGACAGATGACACCATGACGACGCGGGCTTCGGGATGAGCCTGCACGATTTTCTCGGCAGCCTCAATGCCCTCCATCTGCGGCATGGTGATGTCCATCAGAACGATGTCGGGATGAGTGCGATCGAACTCGCTGATCGCCGTCAACCCGTCGCCGGCTTCGGCCGCCACCTGCCCGCCAAAGCTTTCGATCATGCGGGCCAGATTCTTGCGCGCGAACACGGAATCGTCCACGATCAAGTAGCGGACGGGCTGTCCGTCCTTGCTGCGTTTGACTGGTGAAAACTGCTCCATATACAACCTCCCCTTCTAGATTCCATCACGGCGGTCGCCCGCCGGCCAGATGACGCAGGTCACAGACCTGTGTCAGCAACTCGTTTCAGCGTCCGGCGTGGAGCGCTTTTCCCGCCCCGCCGTCCGTCCGGTGGCCGTTGTCGCGGCCACATAGCGCCTGCAAAGTGGACGAGAGCACGTCCAAACCCACCACTCGTGTGGCATAGCCGCGTTCGATGGCGGCTTTGGGCATGCCGAAAACCACGCAAGACTCCTCGCTCTGCGCGATGGTCATGCCACCGGACTTCTTCACTGCGCCTAAACCCATCGCACCGTCCTCGCCCATCCCGGTCATCAACACACCGACGGCGAGCGGACCAAATTCCTCGGCCACGCTGTTGAATAAAACGTCTACGCTCGGACGGTGGCCGTTGACTGGAGCTTCATCATTGAGCACGACCACGTCGCCCATCGGAAGCCGCTTCACTTTCATGTGCCGGCTTCCGGGGGAAATCAGCACGCGCCCCGCCTGCAGGATGTCGCCCGACTGCGCTTCCTTCACCCGCAGGCCGCTCAACTCGTTCAGGCGGCGCGCAAACATCTCGGTGAAACCCTCGGGCATGTGTTGCACCACCAGAATCGTTCCCGGAAAATCGGGCGGCAGTTGCGACAGCAGGAATTCGAGAGCCTGCGGACCTCCCGTGGAAATTCCGATGGCTACAGTCTTAGTGGGCGCGGGTGCGGACTTGCGATCCGATATTTTTTCCGGAGGCGTCGGCAACCCACGCAGAATTCCGGGGCGCACCAGTCTGCAATCTGCCGCAGCCTTGATTTTGGCGATCAGCTCCCGGGTGGTGTCGGCCATGTGGCCCGTAGCGTCCTGCGGCTTGGTCACAAAGTCGAAGGCGCCCAGCCCCAGCGCCTTCAAGGTGACGGAAGCGCCCTCGGTACTGTGGGAACTGACCACGATGACCGGCACGGGGTGCCGGCGCATGATCTCTTTCAACGTGTCGATGCCGTTCATGCCGGGCATTTGCAGATCGAGCGTGACCACGTTAGGCCGCAACTCCTCGATCTTCTTCAGACAGAAGTTCCCGTCCATCGCCGTGCCCACCACCTCGATCGCCGGGTCGGCTTCCAGCATTTGCGGGATGAGCTTTCGCATCAGAGCGGAATCGTCCACCACCAGCACACGAATCTTGTTCACGTTATTCGCGTTCACGCCTGGCCTCCCACTGCGCCCAGAGCCAGTCGCGCGCGATCGGCATGATTCAGCAATATTCCACAATTCGTCAGGCCTGTTTCTTCGGGACGCGAGCGTGCGACGTGCTCCACGACAGCCGGCAGATTCAGAATCAGCACAACCTTCCCATCCCCGAGGATCGAAGCTCCGTTCACCAGGTCGGTGGAAAAAGTCTGATCGTCCAGTGCTTTGATGACCAGTTCTTCTTCGCCTTCCAGAGCATCGACGATCAGTCCAAATTTCTTTTCGCCGACGGTGATCACCAGTACGAACAGCTTGCTCGATTTTCCGCCGATTTCCGTCACGGCGCGGCGTCCCAGGCGCAGCACAGGAAGCACCTGGTTGCGCAATTGCAAAACTTCATAGTTGTCGACCTGGTGAACTTCGGATTCGGTGGTGCGCGCAATCTGGTTCACCGCGTTCAGCGGAATGGCATACAGGCGTTGCTCAACCCAGAACATCAGCGCCTTGATGATGGCCAGGGTGAGTGGCAACTTCATCCGGAATGTGGTGCCTTGCCCGAGACGAGTCTCAATGTGAATCGTCGCTTTCAGCCGCTGCAGTACGCTCTGCACTACATCCATCCCTACCCCACGGCCGGAAACTTCCGTGACCTGCTCCGCCGTACTGAATCCCGGACGGAAGATCAATTCCAGAATCTCGGGTTCGCTCATGCGCGCCACCTCTTCCCCGGTGACCATCCCTAACTCCAACGCCTTGGCGCGAATTTTCTGAGCGTCGATGCCGCGTCCATCGTCGCTGATCTCGACTACGACCTGATTGCCCTGGTGGAGGGCATGCAGACGGATCTTCCCCCGCGGCGTCTTGCCCTTACTGCGGCGTTCTTCAGGCGATTCAATCCCGTGGCTGACGGCATTGCGCACCAGGTGCGTGATCGGCTCGGCGATGGCATCGAGGATGCCTTTGTCGAGGTCGGTCTCCTGCCCGCTGAGTTCGAGATCCACTTCCCGGCCGCACTGCCGGGCCACATCGCGCACGATGCGCGGGAAGCGCCGGAATAGCTGGTCCACGGGCACCATGCGGATTTTCATTACCGAGCGTTGCAGGTCGTTCAGCACCCGCGCCTGGAAGGCCATAACGTCGGCGAACTTGCCGCGCAGCAGGTCCTTGGGATAGCGCTTGCCAAACTCGTTGAGTGTTTGCTGCAGCATCGACTTGCCGATGATGAGCTCTCCTACCAGGTTCAAGACGTTGTCGATGCGGCCGGCTTCGACGCGCAAGATGTTTTCTGTTATTCCCTGTACCGGCTCCGGCGCAGGGGCTTGTATCTCAACCGGAGCCGGCTGAACCGGTGCGGTTGCCGGCGAAGCTGGCGTTGTCGAAACCTCAACAACCGGGGCTGGAGATTGGGGGACCGCCTCTGGGGCAGTCTTTGCAGAACTCTTCGGCGATGATGCCGCAGCGATCAGAGTCACGCTGACGTCGCCCGTGATCGTCGGAATGCGGCTCTTGGCGGCGATCTGCTCTTCCGACTGCGAACTGGCGGCCACGAATTCAACTTGCTTCGATGCGGCTGGCGATTTTGCATCGGGGCGCACCACCAGGACTTGTCCGATCCCGCTGATCGCGTTCTGAATCAGTTGCCGCGCCGCGATCGGCATGGTGCAGTGGGGATCGATTTTCACCACGATGTCGTAGATCGCCAAACCGGCAGCTTGTGCCTGAGCCAGCGCGCGCTTTTCTGAATCGGTCCAATCTTTGCCCGATTGCGGGGCAACCTCTGTGGACTTTTTCTTGCGGCGCGATTTCTTGGCCGCGGGCGCCGATGTCAGTTCGTTGATTCTCTGCCGCAGAGCCTCCGTGGCGGGCATGGCGCGTCCAAGATGGTAGGCCGCGATCATTCCCGCAAACACGTCCGCCGCGGCAAACGCGATTTCTGCCAGCGCTTCGTGACCGGCCGCGGTATCGAGGGAAAGCGCATCCTCGAATTGATGAGCCAGTTCACTCAACTCCCGCAGCCCGCAGGCCGCCGAATCGCCCTTCAGCGTGTGCACCGTCCGCCGGATCGAACGCACGATCTCCTCGTCGCCGGGATGCTTCTCCAGCTTCAGGGATTCTTCGTTCAACGCCTGCAGCAGTTCCTGCGAAGTCTCAAAAAACAACTCCTGCAGTTCCGCTCCGCGTTCATCGGGAGGATTCGTCACTCTCGCACCTCAATTCGTTGATAGGCCGTGCCACTGTCGCGATGCACCATGTGGAACTTCTCGGTCAGGCCCAGCAGGCTTTCCGCGTGGCCGACGAACAGGTAACCGCCGGGGTTCAGGCAGCGGTAAAATTTTTCTATCAACCGCTTTTGTTCCGCTTCGTCGAAGTACATCATCACGTTGCGGCAGAAAATCACGTCGTTGCGTTGCGGCAGGTACTCCGTTTTCAGGTTGTGAAAGTCGAAGTGCACCATCTCTTTCAGCGCTTTCTTGATGGCGTAGCGGTCGCCGACTTTGTCGAAGTAACGCAGCCGGAAGGTGTAATCCACCGCCGCCATCTGGTGCTCGCTGTAAGTGCCTTCCTGGCCGGTGCGGAGCACGGAGTAACTGATGTCGCTGGCCAGGATCTCCACCCGCCAGGGCGGGGGAATCAGCGGCTTGGGCAGAGTGATCTCTACCGGCAGCGGATTGCGCAGATAGTAGTAGGCAAGCGTATCGGCAGCCATCATGCCCAGCGTGTAGGCCTCCTGCCCGGTGGAGCAGCCCGCGCTCCACACACGCAGCGAGTATTCGCGGTGCGCCTGTTTATGCTTCAACATGTTTTCCAAAACGTACTTCTGGAACAGATCGAGCTGAGCCTTGTGCCGAAAGAAGCTGGTTTCGTTGACGGTCAGGTTCTCCACCAGCTTGGCCAGTTCCGCCTTGCCTTCGCGGCTGATCAGGAGCCGGTAATAGGCGTAGAACGAATCGACATGGCATTCCCTGAGCCGCCGTAGCAGGCGGTCCTGCAGGAAGTGCGTACGGCGCTCGTCGAAGTGCATGCCGCACTCCTGATACACCAGCGCCTGCAGAAGTTTAAGTTCCGCTTCCGTCAGAACAGGAGCCGGTGCCGCTCCGAATGTACTCATGCTTGCTCTCGTTCCTCGCGCCCGTGGCTCAAAGCCGCTTCCACAGGCAATGTCATGCGCGGACCAACCGGAGTTACCTGGCGGCCGCAGCTCCGCGCGCGTCCGCTTTGCCGCTCTTGTTTTCCGCCTTCACGCTCTCCTGCAGCAGGCTTGCCGGGGCCAAAAGCTTGGTCATGTCCAGCAATACGATCAGGCGCCCTCGCACCTTGGCCAATCCTGTGACGCAATTCAGCCCGCCCTCCTGGAATACCGCGGGCGGAGCTTCCACATCTTTGATTGGAATCTTCAATACTTCGGTCGCCGAGTCCACGATCAGCCCGGCCAGCCTGCCGGAGTGTTCCACCACCAGAATCCGGTTCCTCTTCTTGAGCGTGGCCTGCTTTTCGCCGAAGCGTTTGCGCAAATCCATGACCGAGACGATCTTGCCCCGCAGGTTGATCACGCCCTCCAGGTAGTCCGGTGCGTCAGGTACGGCGGTGATCTCCGGCACCCGCACGATTTCGTGCAGGGAAGCGATGGGTACGCCATAAGTTTCGCGCCCGATCTGGAAGCCCACGATATGGAGTTCGTCAGTCATCGCTGGTCCTTGGCCCTGCGTAGTTCCGCTAGCCGCGGGATCCTGCGCTGGCGCGCCGGGCATGCTGCGGCCGGTCATCGTGATCCGCGGTTCGTGAGGACTCGCCCAGAGTGAAGCGATCCATGAAGTCGAGCAGGCCGCGGGACATCTTCGACATCTGCTCGGCCGAAGCTGCCAGTTCGGTCGATCCTGAAGTCGATTGCTGCACCAGTTCGCGCATCCGCTCCATCGCTTTCACCACGGCTTGCGCTCCGGAGGCTTGTTCTTCCACCGCCGAATTGATTTCGTGGGTGATTTCGTTCAGCCGGGTGGTGGCCCGGGCAATCTGCGAAGAACCGTGCGATTGCTCGTTGGTGGCGGCGCCGATTTCCTGCGCGAACTTGTAAACTTCGGTGACCACGTTCGAAATCTTGCGCAGCGCCCCGTTCAGCTCGCCGCCCAGATCGAGTCCTTCGTTCACGATTCCGGTCGAGCGGTCCATGTTTTCCACGGCCTTGCGCGCTTCCTTCTGTATGCTCTGGATCAGTTCGGAAATTTCCTTGGTGGATTGCGCCGATTTTTCCGCCAGCTTGCGGACTTCGTCCGCGACTACCGCGAAGCCCAGACCATGTTCGCCGGCGCGTGCCGCTTCGATGGCTGCGTTCAGCGCCAGCAGGTTGGTTTGTTCGGCCAGATCGTCGATGACCTCGATGATTTTTCCAATGTCGTCGGCGCGCTGGCCCAGAGCCCCAATAATTTCTCCCGAACTGTTGATGGTTGCGTTGATCCGGTTCAGGCCGTCGGTGGCCTTCTCCATGGTGGAAATTCCGCTGTGTACTTCTTCGCGCGACCGGTTGGAGATGTCGAGCAGCACCTTGGCCGTATCGGCTACGCGCTGAATCGAAGCCACCATCTGATCGATGGACGCCGAAGTTTCGCTTACGCTGGAAGCCTGCACCTGGGTGCTCTTCACCATGTTCTGCACGTTCACGCTCATCTCGTGCATGGTGCTGGTGACTTCATCAATGGCGGAGGAAGCCTGCAGTCCAACCTTGGCCGAATCGTCGGAAGCGTTCGCCACCTGCCCGCTGGCGCTGGCCACCTGCGACGAAGCGTCGCGCACGCTGCGCACCAGCCGGGCCAAGCCTTCCACCATCCGCGCGAAAGCGTTGCCCAGCGTGTCGTGCGGAGAACGCGGCTTGACTTCAACCGTCAGATCCCCTCCTGCAATTGCCTCGGAAACCCCGGCCATCTCTTTCAGGTAGATGACCATCTTGGCAAAGCCCCGCGCTAATTCCCCGATCTCATCGTCGCGCTGCACATCGATATTGTGTTCCAGATCGCCGGTGTCGCCGATCTGGCGGGATACGATCATCAGGCTGGTCAGGGGCCCGGTGATCGACTTGGCCGTGGTGTAGGCAACCACCACGCCCAGTCCTAAAGCAAACAAAGTGCTAACCACGGAGGCCAGGATGGTCCAGGTACTGGCCGTTTCATCCGACTTGCGCCGTGCTTCAACCAGCTTGCGGTTTTCCGCGTCCGCCAGATCGAGCGCGTCGGTGGAATTTTTCACCCACGCGGAAGCGTCCTTCTGCAAGTAGTAGATCTGCAATTCCGCGACGGTCGCGTTGCCCGAGTCCACATCCTTGCGTTTGTCGATCAGCGGCTGCGCGAATTCCTTTCCCCACGACTGCTCCAGTTGTTCCACTTTGGCCAGTGCGGTTCGCTCCTGCTCGGAATTGGCCAGCGTCTTGCCCTCCTGCAACTTGTCGGCCAGCGTGCGCAGACCATCATTCATCCGGTCCACTTCCCGGGTGTCGCCACTGAGGAGGTAATTGCTCAGGTACAGGCGGTTCTGCATCATCTGAAAACGTACTTCGTTGGTGGCATCCGTCAACTCGATTGAGGCCGTGGCCGCTGCCTTGGCGGCATGCTCCCGCTGCACTGCCAGCAGGTTTACCAGGAACAGCACCACCACCATGCTGAGGATGTATCCGAAATTTTTGTACAGCTTCTTGCCGATCGTCATGCCATTCCTCCCGGCCGTCCGGTCTGCGCTGCGTCCTACTGATGCGGCTCGAATTTGAAATCCACGACGCCGGAGCTTTCCGCAGTTGCCGGCTCAAAGCGCCACTTCCTGACTGCTTCCAACGCCGCCGTAGCCAGCACCGGGTGTCCGCCTACGATCTTTGCGTCTTTCACCGTGCCGTTCGGGGCCACCACCACTTCGATCTTCACCAAGCCCGTGATGTTCATCTTGCGGGCCAGTTCTGGATATTCCGGCTGCACTTTGCTCTTGGCCCGGCGCGCAATTTCGCTCGGTGCCGCCGGCGCTTGCTGTCCCACAGCCCCGGTCCCAGCCATCATCGCTGTCACTGCCAACAACGTCCCCATCCGTCGCAAAGGCACAGTTCCTCCCTGGCAATAATCTTGGTGATGCTTTTGGAGCAACGTCGTGGCCACGCGTCCTATTTCGAAAAAACCAAAGTCACTCGTAGGATCTCCCTGCAAAAACAAACACTTACATGACGCTGTCCTCCACATTCTCAATCTGGTCCCAAGATTAGTCGCGTCTCATCAAGGGCGTTGCACGGCAGCCATTCTCAAAGTGAGAGATCGCAGACACCAATTTCTCGGGATTTCACACTAAGGCACCCCACCCACCCATTTCGCTTGACTCAAATTGAGATAAAGGGATATTTTTCCATTAGATTCAATCACTTGTGAGAATTGCAAAAAACCTCTGTCAGCGGGTGACGTTCTGAACACAACCGTTGGCAACTCGATGCCGTCGCCGGACGGCCATGCCTTGGCCAATTCCGATGACGCCTTTCAGAAACTCCTCTTGCAGATTGCTGCCAAGGCTGCGGAACGCTCCGACCCCACCGTCTTGGTCCAACTCTTCTGCCGTGCCACCCGCGAGTTTTTCCAGGTCTCCGGCGTTTATTTCTGGCGGCGCCACGCGGGCGATGAACTGGTTGGAGAACAGGCCAACGGCAAGCTGGCGGACCGCTTCGCCGGCATCCGCCTGCTGCCTCAACAGAGCACCGTAACCGCGGACGCAGTCCGCCGCCGCCGCGCTGTCGTCGCCAACTATCAGGATTTGGCTGCCGCTCTCCCAGCATTGCAACCATTCGAGGGCCGGGCTCTGATGGCCGCTCCGCTGGTGGTCTTTGAGGAAGTCATCGGCGCGGTGACGTTTCTGCATGATTCCGATGAGGGGTTTTTCACCGAGGATATGGCTGCCAAGGCCACCATTCTGGCCGGGCAGTTGGGCGGCTTGCTGGAAGCGACCCGGCTGGGTGAAGTATCGCGCGAGGAGCACCGCCGGGCAGAAATCCTGGCCGAGGTGGCCACCACGCTGCATGGCGCTCCAGACGTGGCCGCAGTCGTTGAGGCACTCGCCGACCGCCTCCGGCTGTTGTTGCGCACGCGCCTGGTCTCCGTACTTCTGCGCCGCGAGGGGCCCTTCGAACTGCGCGCCGTGTCCGCCGAAACGTCCCGGTTGGCCGATTCCTTCCGAGCTGGCCACGACCGCCAGACCATTCGTTTCGCCGCCGATCTTGCACAACGTGCCGTTGCCGCCGGAGAGGCCATCACCGTCTCCATCAGCACCGATCAGCACTCTCTGGGCACCCTGGTTTCTCCGGGAGTGTTGATAGCCGCTCCGTTCCGCACCGCACAGACGCAGGGAGCAATTCTCGTCTATCCGCGGGACGACGAGGTTTTCACCGCCGAGGACAAATTCCTGGTCTCCGCGATCGCCGGCTTCGGCGCGGTCGCCGTGGCCCACGCCGAACTCTGTGCCACGGCCCAAGGGCAGGCCCAGGAACTGCATCAATTGCTGGAAATCTCTTCCGAGCTCAGCTCCAGCGGCGATCTCGAACATTTTCTGCAGGCGTTCGTCGTGCGCGCCTCCGATTTTCTAGGCTTCGGCCGTTGCTATATCGCACTGCTCGAAGGTGGACAGTTCCACGTTCGCTATGGCGTCAACCGCGGCACGCCGCGTCGCGTCGATAGCATTTTCCCGGAGGGCAGCGTCACCCGGCTGCTGCACGCCAAAGAAGTTTTCTGGTCTGACGATCTCAGACAGTTGCCCGATGCCGACCCTCAGCTTCTCGTTCGATACAACGCCCGGCAGTTGCTGGCCGTGCCTCTATTGGGTGCCGACGGAAGGCTGCTCGGGATGTTTGGCGTCCTCGACCGTCGCGACGAAACCGGCATCTCACGGGAAGATATTCGCCGCGCCCGCGCCCTGGCCGCCCAGGTTTCGGTCGTCCTCGAACTAGCCCACAACCTGCATCAGTCCGAATTGAACCGCCGCCGCTCCGACGTGCTGATTCAACTGGCGCGGGAGATCGATGGTCTGCTGCGCCTGCCGGATTTCACCCGCAAGTTTGTGGAGCGTGCCGTCGAATTGTGCGGAGCGCACGCCGGTGCATTTGCGCTGTTTCAGGATGGACGATTCCAAACGGTTGCGCTGCATCCGCTACCTGCAAGCGCCCCTCCGCGCTCCGAGTCGAACGACCCTCACACGTTGCACAAGCTGGAGAACGAGTTCGAGGAGACCGGCCGCGACGACCATGGGAGCCTGAGTCTGCCGATCCCCAGCCAGCCGGGCCAGAATCGCACCGAGATCTCCGGACGCGCCGACCATGAGGATCACGCGTTTCATCAAAAATTCGCCAATGCGCTTTCCGAACTGGTAGCGCATCGAGCGGAGGCGATTGTTTCCGGCTCGGCCACTGAGCTGCTGGGTGCCGAGCTGGCTTCGACTTTGGGCTGGAACGACTGCGTGGTAGCGCGTCTGCCCGGTTCCAACGGAGAACTCGCCGGTTTGCTCTGCCTTTCCGGCCGTTCCCGTCCTCTAGCGCCGACAGATCGCGATTTGCTGGAGGCGATTGCCGTGCACGCGGCCATGGCCCTCGAAAATGCCCGGCTGTTCACTCGCATCGAACAGGCCAACCGCCACTGGCTGGAAATTTTCGACGCCATCACCGACTTGATCGTGGTGCATGACGAAACCGATAAAGTGCTGCGCGTCAACCGTTCCCTCGCGGCCATGATCGGAGTCGCCCCCAGCGAACTGATCGGCGTCAACATGCGCACATTGCTGGCTCTCACCAGCGAAGCCGCGCTTTATTCCTGTCCCTTCTGCCGATCCATGGGCGAAGACAGCGATGAGTTCGTTCATCCCGCGTTGGATCGCACCTACTTGGTTTCGACTTCGCGCGTGCACGGCGCTTCTGGCGAACGCCTGCAAACCATTCACGTGCTCAAGGACATCACGGACCGCCGCGAGGCGGAGCGCCGTTATCGCGAACTATTCGACAACATCCAGGAAGGTCTCTTCTTCAGCACGCCCGAAGGGCGCTTTGTGGAAGTGAATGACGCTCTGGTGGCCATGCTGGGCTATTCCAGCCGGGAAGAACTGCTGCAAGTGGATATCGCCGCGCAAGTTTATTTTTCTCCCGAGCAGCGTAAGCGCCATGCCGAGGCCATGGAAAAAGATGGCCACATGCGTAACTTTGAGGCCACGCTTCGCCGCAAAGATGGTTCTCCGATCTATGTTCTCATCAACGCCTTCGGCATGTACGACCATCTGGGAAGCTTGCTGCAAATTCGCGGCCTGATGCTGGATGTTACCGGGCTCCATACCTTTCAATCGGAATTGCAGCGGGAGCGCGATTTTTCGGGAAAGATTCTCAGCAACACGCAGAGTCTCATCCTGGTCTCCGATACTGCCGGCCTGGTCAGCTATGCCAACCGGCGCTGGTACGAGGCCGGATTCGAGCAACGCGAACTGCTGGGGCGTCCTCTACTGGAACTAGCCGCTCCCGGCTACGTCCGTCCGCTGGCGGATGCGCTGCAGGCCACTCTGCGCGGCGTGCAAGTCGATAACCTGGAGCTGCAGATCACGCGCGGCAATGGTCATGCCGGGCAGTTCTCCGTGAACCTCAGCCCCATGCGGGACGAGCAGAACAACATCAACAGCATCGTGGTGGTCATGACCGACATCACCGACTCCGCGGAACTGCGCGGCAAACTCGTGCACGCCGAAAAGATGGCGGCGGTCGGACAGCTCGTCTCCGGCGTCGCTCACGAAGTGAACAATCCGTTGACGGCGATTCTCGGCTTCGCCGACCTGCTCATGGAGAATCCCGAGATTCCGGAGAGTGCGCGCAAAGATCTGCGAGTGATTTTGCAGGAGGCGCAGCGCACCAAGCAGATCGTGCAGAACCTGCTCAGCTTCGCGCGGCAGATGCCGCCGCAGCGCAATGCTGTCCAGCTCAACCTCATACTGCGCCGCACTATCCAGTTGCGATCTTACGATTTCAACAGTCACGGAGTTGACATCGTAGAACATCTCGACGAGGGACTACCCGAGGTGATCGGCGACGCTCATCAACTGCAGCAGGTTTTCCTGAACATCCTGAACAATGCTTACGATGCCGTGCACGAAGTGGGTCGCCCCGCCCGCATTGAGATCATGACCACCAAGACCGGCGATGCCGTGGAAGTGTCGTTCCGCGACAACGGCTACGGCATTTCCCATCCCGACCGCATTTTCGATCCCTTCTTCACTACCAAGGAGGTCGGTAAGGGAACCGGCCTCGGCCTCAGCATCTGTTATGGCATCGTGAAGGAGCACGGAGGCGAAATTCTCTGCCACAACAACATCGACGGGCAGGGAGCCACCTTCATCGTCCGCTTTCCCGCAGCGTCCCACACCGCCTCTTTGAGTGTGGCCGCAGGAGTGATAACAAAATGACAACCCCTGCCATTCAACGAGCCCTTTTGCCTGTTCTGCTTATTGAAGATGAGCCCTCCATCATGGCTCTGGTGAGCGCGACACTCGAGCGCAACGGCTATGACGTCGTATGCATCGAGTCCGGCGCCGAAGCCCTGCGCCTGCTGGAGAAAGGTCAATTCCTGGGCGTGGTCTCCGACATGCGCACGCCCGGCGGCGTCGACGGCGCCCAGGTCCATTCCTGGATTTCCGCCAACCGCCCCGATCTCGTCGACAAAGTCGTCATCATCACCGGCGACTACGCTAACGAAGAAACAGTCACCACCTTGCGCAAGATCGGCGCACTCTATCTGGAAAAGCCCTTCCGTGTGCAGGATCTTATCTCGGCCGTCGAGAAGACAATGGGGAAGGCCCGGTGAGCCCGGCGCTCGGCAAGTCCGCTCTCAGCAGAGATCTGAGCAGGGATCTGAGTAGAGAAGATCTTCGCATTCGTCTGCTCATCGTCGACGACGAGCAGAGCATCCGCAAGCTTTGCATTACAGTGGGCGAGGCCCTGGGTTTCATCTGTCTCGAAGCCGAGAGCGGCGAGTCTGCTCTGGCTCTTCTCGAAGAGCAACCCGTTCACATGATCCTCAGCGACATGGTCATGCCGCACATGTCGGGGCTCGAATTTCTCGAGAAGGTGAAGAAGCTTGTGCCGCGCACCGAAGTTGCACTCATGACGGGACACGGCTCCATCGAAACCGCCGTGCAGTCCATGAAGCTGGGCGCTTATGACTACATCACCAAGCCGTTTTCTCCGCTCGAAGAACTTCGGCTGTTCCTGCGCCGCATGGCAGAGAAAGTCCGCCTGGTCGAGGAAAACGAATTCCTGCGCCAGCGCACCGATTCCGAAACCGCAGTCCATGGCATCATCGGCTCCTCGGCCAAGATTCAGGAAGTGCTGCGCGTGGCCTCGCGCCTCAAGGACACGCGCACTTCGGTTCTTATCTCCGGCGAAAGCGGCACCGGCAAAGAGCTGATCGCCCGCGCGATTCACTTCCGCGGCACCTTCGCCAATCGTCCCTTCGTGGCTGTCGATTGCGGTTCGCTCGTGCCTACATTGATCGAAAGCGAACTCTTCGGCTACGAAAAAGGAGCCTTCACGGGAGCCCTGAAATCCAAGCGGGGACTCTTTCAGGCCGCCGACACCGGCTCGGTTTTCCTGGATGAAATCGGCGAACTGCCGCTCGAACTGCAAGCCAAGCTGCTGCGCGTGCTGCAGGAAAAAGAAGTGCGTCCCGTGGGCAGCAACCAGCGCGTCAAAGTGGACGTCCGCGTTATCGCCGCCACCAACCGCGATCTCGAAGCCGCCTACAAAAACGGAACCTTCCGCAAAGATCTTTACTTCCGCCTCAACGTGGTCACCGTATACGTGCCGGCTCTGCGCGAGCGCCGCAGCGATATCCCCATGCTGGTGAACTGGTTTTGCGAGCGTTACTCTCCCGGAACCGATCTCCACGTCTCCAATGCAGCCATGAAGGCGCTCATGAACTACGACTGGCCGGGCAACGTGCGCGAGCTGGAAAACTGCGTGGAGCGCGCCGTCGCTCTGGGCAATGGAAACTTGATTGACCTCGGCGATCTGCCCGCTTCCATCGCCGCCACGAATTCGCCCGCCGCTTCTCGCGCTGCGGAATCCGCGCCGGAGTTAGTCTCCGATCTTGCGGCCGCAGCACAACTGAATTCCGGCGAGAACCCGGCTTCTACTTCACTCTCCACTACCGATCTGGAAGATATCGAACGCGCTACCATCCAGCGCGTTTTCGAACAAGTCAAAGGCGACAAAGCCCTTGCCGGACGCATGCTCGGCATCAGCCGCGCCACTCTCTACCGCAAACTCAAGCGCTACAACATCAGCGGGAGTCCAGCCTCCTCGCCGTCGAGCCATACGTTGCAGTAAGGCTTTCGTGGCCGGGATGACGCCAGTCCTTGGAACTTGCGACATCTTAAGAATGACACCGCCTCGCGAACCCGGATTTCAACCCTCGCGTGCGGGCCGCTTCTTCGCGGTGGAAAGTCTCCGGATCACCTCTTGAGGTAAAGGCACACTCTTCATCCGGTGAGCTTCAGTGGGATGGGCGGCAGCCCAGACGTGCGTCTCGGAACCCTCGGCGGCCAACTCGCCGTGGCGCAGGAATTTGTGGCTGATTACGAAACTGCTTTTTCTCCATTCGGTCACGCAGGATTCCGCGACCAATTCATCGCCGTAGGCGGAAGGGATGATGAAGCGCGCCTGCGCCTCCACCAGCGGGATACCAATGACGCCGTGGGCCTTAAATAGTTTCCGCAAGGGAAGCCCCGCGGCGCGGAAAAGCGCGGTTGTGCACTGATCGAACCAGCGGAAGTAGTTGGCGAAGAAAACGATCTGGGCCGGATCGCAATCTCCGAACTCGACCCGGATTCGAATACGATTCACAAACATAATGGATTCGTCCTAAACAAGAGAATCGACTGCAATCGACAATAACCCAATTTTAAGTTTCATGGGTCTCGACGTTCAGCGCAACCGGCGTTCTCCCCTTGCGCGCCTTTCACGAGCTTTTGACAGACGGTCCTCGGACAGGCAACATGTCCTCAACCATGAGAGCTGGGCATGAGAGCTACGGAGAGGTTTGACGTTACAGAGCGGAGCGAGGCGATCAGCGACAAACGGCCGAGTATCGGGCCTGTGCTGGCAATCACCGCTCTTAGCGTGGCGCTCGGAGTGCGGTTTTTCCTGATTATCTGGAAGTACTCGATCAATGTTTTTTTCTACGATCAGTGGAGCTACCTGACTCCGTTTTTCCGTCATCAACCCAGCATCGCCGAACTTTTTTTCTGGCAACATGGCGAGCACTTCGAAGGAGTCGGCCTGATCGCCGACAAGTTCCTCTATCCCCTCACCCACTGGAACACGCGTGTGGATTCGTTCCTCGTCGGAGGCTGCATCTTTGCCGCGATGCTGCTGGCGCTGCGGCTGAAGTGCAAACTCATCGGCCCGCTTTCGTATTCGGATCTGGCGATCCCACTCATCTTCCTGACCCTGGCTCAATATGAGGAGTTGATCGGCACACCGAATCCCGGTTACAGCGCCCTTCCGCTGTTGATGATGATGGCGTACTGCCTCGCACTCCTCGGAAACAATCGACTCCTAAAATATTCAGTGGTACTGGCGCTGAATTTCCTGCTCGTCTTTACGGGCCTTGGCCTCTTCATGGGCGCGGTCACCGTAGGAGTTTTCCTGCTCGAGTGCTACTGGAGCTGGCGCCACATGACATCCGCTCCTTTCGCCCAAGCCCTAACTGGACTCGCAGTCGCCGCAGCTTCCCTCGCGTCCTTCTTTATTCATTACACTTTTACTCCCGGCGTGGTTTGCTTCGAGATTCCTCATGGTCATTTTCTGCAATATGCCTTTCTGCGATATCCCCGGTTCATGGCGTTGATGTTCGCGCAGTCTGTGGTTCCACGGCCGCTTCATGTCTCGTCAGGAATAACGGTCCTGGGAGTGGCAATTCTCTTGGCGGCGGTTGGAATATTTGCCTGGCATCTGCTCCATTTGCTGAAGGACGCGGGTAGCGGCGCACACCTGGTCGGCGTTGTACTGTTGGGCTATTGTCTCCTATTCTCCGCGAACGCCTCGATCGGACGCATATGTCTGGGCATGCAAGCGGCATTTGCATCGCGCTATGTCACGCTCCTCATTCCGGCCTTCCTCGCCATCTACTTCTATCTGCTGTCGCGGTCGTGGGGCGGCAAGCGGAATTTCGTCCTCGCGTTATTTGTCCTACTGCTCGTGCCTGCCGCAGTGCGCAAACCGTGGGAGGATATCCGTTTGTATTCCAACGGCAAGCGCGACTGGGCCAACTGTTACGTGCGCCGCGAGAATATCCAATATTGTGACCAGAGCGCCAACTTTTCGGTGCATCCGAAGCCCGAACAGATCGCGGATTTCGGCCATGGATCTGATCTGAAACTGCAAGAGAAGCTCGACTATCTTAAGCTGCATCGGCTGAACTTGTTCTACCAACCTCCTTCCAAGTGAATCTGTGGGATGATCTGCGCTCCGGTCCGGGCTTGGATTCCGCTTGTGAATATCTGCCTGCGAAAATGCTTTTTACGGAGTGCATGGCGGACTGGGCCGGAGTTGCGATTTCGTTTCTCCAGGATGCTTTCAGGGGTATGTCCCCCACCCAGCTCCAGTAATGGAATCATCATGGAATCATTAGGTTAGAGCGAAATTCTCTGCAAAATACGTCTTTCAAAGGACTTAGGTATCAAAATATCGGAAGCAAAGGAGTTACAGCCGGATTTTGTGGTTGCTGCCTCCGGCGGTCCGTACTGCCCTTGCTGGGGCAATCATGAACGAGTCGGAAGTGGAGCGCAAGGTTAGATGTCACAGGAGGGCTGGATTTCTTGCGGGCTGGGTCGGGCTTTTCGAAAATCGCGGAAAGTTGGTTACCTGGGGTTATGATGGTCCGGGCGATGACGGGGGCGAATGTGGGCCAGTTCTCAGCCGCCCACTTCTCGCAAAGAACGCGAGAAGTGGGGCACCCTCAGTATATTTTTGGGCGGGTACTTCACCGGGTGGGCTGGAGACGCGGGCCACCCGCCTTTGGTTTGTCCTGCCCCTCCCGGGAGGTCCCAATGCTTCGCGGAATGCTGGTACCCATTAGCCTGCTTTCGACAGTTGCACTTTGCGCGTCCTCGATGGCCCAATTCGAGACGCGGGCGAGCATCTCGCCTTCGGCCCTGCCCCATGCCGGTGCGGTCGCAGTCGGCGACTTCGGCGGTAACGGGATCCTCGACCTGGCGGTGATTGGCTCCGGCTCGGATAGCATTCAGATTCTCTACGGCAACGGCGACGGGACATTCCACCAAGGCGTCACCTATGGGGTTGGCGTAGAACCCTCCGATTTGGCCACGGCGAGCCTGCGAGGCAACGGGGTGCTGGACCTCGTGTTTGGCGGCTATCACAATGACAACGTCTGGGTCATGCTGGGCAACGGCGACGGGACTTTTGGACCCGCAGTCGCGTATCCGATCACCGCGTGGGCCTATATGGTCGTGATTAGCGACTTTACCGGCAGCGGCAGCCTCGACATTGCGACCACTGAGGCCGATAACACTTACGGGGTGTACTGCAACTGTGTGGAGGTCCTGCCCGGCAATGGCGATGGGGCCTTTGCTACCCCGGTTACCACGCCGTTGCCGTACGGACTGACTGCATACGTAATTGTGCCGGGTGACTTTAACGACGACGGCAAGCTCGACCTGGCCGCGGCTGGAGAGTCGTTTCCCAACTATGAAGTTGCTGTCTTGCTCGGAGACAACAGTGGCGCATTCAACGCGGACGGACATTATAAGGTCTCCGGCGCTCCCTCATCGATCGCCGCTGGGTACTTCACCAGCGACAAAGAGAAGCTCGACTTGGCNNAAGGCCCGTTGCGTACAGTTCCAACATGGTCCCGAGCTCCGTCGTCGCGCAGGATTTCGACGGCAACGGCGTTATCGACCTGGCGGTCGCTGAGCCGGGTAACGTCGATAGCGCCGTAACCGTGTACAGCGGTAGCGCTGACGGCTCGTTCCGGGTCGGCGGCTCTTTTCCTGTCGGGACCCACACGGGTTTAAATTTTATAGTTGCCGCGGACTTCGATGGTGACGGCAAGCCAGACCTTGCATGTGTGAACTACACAGATGGCACGGTCACAATCTTACTCAACACCGGCGTCGTCAGTTTCTCGCCGACCACACCGCTGAACTTCGAAAAGCAAGCGGTCGGCAAAACCAGCGCGCCAGAGCGTCACCCTCACCAACACGGGAACTACGGAGCTGAAGATTCAATCGATGAAAGCCGGCGCCGAGTTCGCCGTGACTTCGACCTGCGGCGACAGGGTTGCGCCGGGGGCGAACTGCAGGATCAGCGCAACGTTCTCTCCGTCGAAGCAGGGAGCGGCGCAGGGCACGATCAGCATTATCGACAACGCCTCGTCGAAGCCGCAGGTGATTGAACTGCTCGGGACGGGGACGGGCAGCTAGCGGACAGCGTAGGCCGAGCCGATCCCGCAATTGAGACCTTCGTCTCACCCTGAGACGCGGGTCTCGGCGAGGCTTGGGTTTCGGGATCGGACACGCTTGTAACTTGCTGAAAAATCTAGCGCCCGAGTGCTAATCCTTCCGTTCCACACGATGGTCTTGCTCGTGCTTCTTCTCCTGCTATAACCGCGTGTTCTGGCTCCCCAAGGCTCTTCCTAACCGGGAAGAGGGGGAGCCCAACCGCACTTTGACCGCTGGGCGGGTCGAGTCCGGCGAGAAACAGCAGATTCCTCGCTACGCTTCCCCTTCCCTGCGGGAACGGCAAGCTTCGGTCGGAATGACAAAGATTTTTCTTGGCTAGGGAAAGGGGCAGCGTCGCTTGGGGCAAATGGGTACAGCGAAGGCGCGGGCGGCACAGGCCAGCACGGTCGCCGACCTGGCGCGATTCTTTCCCGAGGCCACGCCTGTGCGAATCCCGGTGCAATTTACACGCAGCGGCGGTGAGGCTGGAATTGCAGGCGTTCAGGAGGGCACGGTGATTGAGTTCGGCACCTCGCGCGAAGTGCTGTTCTCCTGTGCCACGGCTTTGGAATTCGCCGACGTGCTGCGGCTGCGCAACTCCGACGGCTCACTCGATACGGAAGCGTCCGTGGTGGCCGTGCAGTACAAACCGGGTGGGACGATTGTTGCGGCCCGCTTTCTAAAGTCCGTTCCTAACTGGATCGTGAAATCATGACTCCTTCGCAACCGCCTTCATCGCAGCCTTCGCCATCGCAACCGGCTTCATCGCAACCTTCGGGGCCCGCTCCAGACTTTGCGGCGCTATGGGCGAGCGCGCGCCGCCTTCATCCCATCTATGCCGAACTGGCGCGCGAGTTCGTGATCGACATGCCGGTGTGCACCGATCTTGAAGTCCAGGCGGAGACGCCAGTGCGGGAATCCGTCGAGCAGGCGCAGCAGTGGCTGAACCAGATGGACGATCGCATCCAGGTGCACCAGTTGCGGCAGTTTCTGCAGACCAGCACGCTGGTGGATTCCGACGGCTTGGTCGTGCTGTTGCGGCATTTCCTGGCGAAGACGAGTCACAGCGATGCCTCGCGCGACAAGATTGATTTCCTGCTGGTGCAGTATTTCAGCCAGAGTGCGCCGACCGAACTCGAAGACAACAATGCCGATATCGCGTACGTAGCGCATGCACTGGAGCCGGTGCTAGGCCCGGTGGAATTGAAGACTCCGGTGTGGTTGAACGCTTTGGATCGCGTTCTGGATGCGGCGCGGCGCTGCCGCTCACTGGACGAACTGCTGCACGGCGGAGTGCTCGAGCAGGGACGCAAAGCGAAAGCGCAGGCCGGAGATCTGTTTTATTTGCCGATCGCACTGGTGGCGTTTACGCGCTTCGGATATCTGATGCGGCGCGTCTTCTTCCGCCTCATGCTCACCGATCTCAACAGCATTCTTGACGGGCTTACGGAACTGGAAGAAAAAGGAGTGGAGACCATCGACTGCCGGCGGGCCCAGTTCTCGGCGCAGGAGCCGACCGTGCGGTTGC
This sequence comes from Acidobacteriaceae bacterium, assembly GCA_003140075.1. Lineage (GTDB taxonomy): Bacteria > Acidobacteriota > Terriglobia > Terriglobales > Acidobacteriaceae > Sulfotelmatobacter. The sequence continues at coordinate 20,580 of PLIO01000225.1, forward strand.
GCATGATTTGCCAGTCGTGGAAAGTGATGTTCCAGGCGGAGTACTCCTCCGGGCAGCCGCTGCGCATGCTGGTGGACCTGCGGGCCTCGGTGGACGCCGCGCTGGGCCGGGGATCGGCCGTGCCGGATGCGAAGAAAACTGCTACACCTGCGGCGCAAGCTGCGCCAGCCGCCGTGAAACCTGCGCCGGTTGCTGCGAAGGCCACGCCGAGCACGACCGAGACGGCGCCGCGTGCCGCGGCCGCCGCTGCCGGAGCCGGCGGCGCCGAAGGCGCGAAACCTGCGATCTCAGCGAAGCCCGCACCGCAAGCAGAGGCGGAGCCGGAAGCCGAGTTGGCTGCGGCAAAGGCGGATGCTCCTGAGTTTGAGATTTCCGCAGACGCTCCGGAATGGAGCGCGGATGAGGATTCGCAGCCGGGCAAGAAAAAATAGGTTGCCGGATTTGACCGGTGGACGCACAAGAAGGAAAGAGCAGAACGGTCCAAGCTGAGAGGCCGGATTAAGAGTGAAAGACTTCCGCGAACGATGTGGAGTCGACGCAAAGGAATCGTGCAAGTGGAACATCCGACCGTACTCGTTATCTCCGACGACGTGGAATTTTCCCGGAGCATCACCGCGCGCTGGCAGGCGGAGCGCAACGCGCCGGCGTTCACCATGCTGAGCGGAGAGTTGTGGCCACGCAGCGTGGATAGCTTTGAGGTGGCGATTGTCGGTCCGTTGCGCCGCGAACTGCTTTCGGTGGTACTGGAACCGCTGCACTCGACCTTGCAACCCTTGTTCTGTGTTTGCCAGGATGCTCACACCGCGCAACTGGTGCGCGAGCGTTGGCCGCGAACCTCGGTGCTGCGCCGCGACGAGAATTGGCTGGATGTATTGATTCTGGCCGCGAGCGAGGCCGTGCGCCGCGCCGCCGCCGAAGCCCGCGCCCGCGCCGCCGAACAGGAATGCTCCATGCTGGAATGCCATGCCATGCTCGGCCGCTACATGCTGGACATGCGACATGGGCTGAACAATGCGCTGACTTCGCTGTTGGGAAATTCCGATCTGCTGCTGATCGAGCCCGGCAGCCTGTCGGCCCAGGCCCGCGCGCAGATTGAAACCATTCGCAACATGACGCTGCGCATTCATGAGGTGTTGCAGCGGTTTTCGTCGCTGGAAAAAGAAATGAACGTGGTCGCTCAGCAGGCGGAACGGGACTCGGGCAAATGCCGCGCCGCGGCCGCGGGCGGCTGAAGCAGGACTGAGAACGGAATTCATCCTCCCCCGGTGATATGCCGATCTTGTATTGGTGAGTGGCCGTACCGGTAATTGCTGCGCTGTGGGGAAAGGCCCTATGCACAAGTTAGTGGCAACCAGCACGATTCTTGAGCACGAACTCTCGGAACTGCGCTTGCTCGTGGAGCGCCAAACCGGAGTGGTGCTCGATTGTCCCAACAGCGCTCTGGCCGCGCATGTCGCGGAGTTTGTGGAGGCGCAGGAGTTGGGATCGTCCACCACGCTGCTGGAACGGCTACGCTCCTGCGAGCAGGATCCTTCCACGCTGCCGTCCCTGCTCGACGGTCTGGTCAACACGAATACGGGATTCTTTCGCCATTCTGGAGCCTTGAACGCGCTGACGCGGCAGGTGCTGCCCCAGCTTTGTGCGCGTAAGTCCGCCGATGGTCCCAGCCCGGTCCGCATCTGGAGCACGGGTTGCGGCACGGGAGAAGAAACCTACTCCATCGCCATGGCCGTTTGCGACGGGATGAACCCGGCCAATGTGAGTGCTGCGATCAGCGGCAACGGTTCAGGCAACGGGAACGGAAACGGCAAGGCGGCCGCGCGAAACGGAGGCATTGCAGAGAATGTGCCGGCTACGGCGGCACACTCCAATCTCAATGCGGGATGCTCGATTCACATCGTAGGCAGCGACCTGCTGCCCTGCAGTATCGAAGTCGCGGACCGCGGCGTGTATCCGCAGTCTTCTTTGGACGGCCTGCCGCCGGCCACCATTCGCAACTATTTTTCGAAGATCGGATCGCCTGCGGTTGCGCCGAGCGCACAAGATGACACCGAGAGTGAAGTTAGGAACCAAACCAAGAGTGCATTTTCCGGCGAGGCACAGAACGTTTCCGTCAGCGCTCCGCATCTGCTGGTAAAGCCGCGGCTGCGCAGCCTGGTCACGTTCAACTGCATGAACCTGGCCCGCCCCGGCTACATCGGCCGGTTCGATTGCATCTTCTGCATGGACGTGCTGCCGCACTTTTCGCGCGCCCAGCGCATCGCGTTGGTCGAGCGCCTGCATCTTTATCTCGAACCCGGCGGATATCTCTTCCTCAGCCAGACCGAAAAGCTCCTCGCCCCCAACCTGAACTTCCGCTCGGAAACTTTCGACGGCTACACGTTTCATCGCAAGCCGCTGGCGGCCAGCGCGGCGTACGGACGGTAAATGAAGCTATTCTCGTATCAGTGCTACGCCTGTTTTGGCGCATGCTCGGATTAGGTCCTCATCCAAGGTGGCCAGCGGCAGGCCGTTTGTTTTGGCAAGGTCAAGATAAGCCGCATCGTAAGCAGTCAAGCCATGCTCGCGGCACAGGATCTGAACCTGCTCGAATACCAATTCGGCGGGTGAAGGGTGCAGCACGATGGGAAGCGCCGCGAGGTCGGCAAGAAAAGTCTGCACCAACCTGCCAGAAATTCTCTTGCGCTTTTCGCCAACCAGCAAGGCATTCAGCACTTCATGCGGCCAAAACGAAGGGGCGACCGCCGAGTCGCCCTTCTTGAACATTTGCGCGACTCTCTGGGCCACTGCGGAGTTTTCATCGGGGAAGCACCAGGTCAGAACGACCGACGCATCCACCACAAACCGGCTCACTGCCGTCCTTCATTGATCAGGTCTTTGATCTTGAGCCCGCGCAACGAGAGCTTATGGCGTTCGCCGAAACTTGCCAACCGCTCGGCGGCATGGGAGACGGACCTCTGAGCCGAAGGCTTTTCCATGCGCTCCTTCAGCAATTCTCCCAGCAGCCGGGAGACGCTGGTATCCCGCTTCGCGGCCTCAATACGAGCCCATTGAGCCACGTCTTCTTCGAGGGTCACGGTTATGTTGCGGAGGCGAGTGGTGGATGACACGAGAATAGTGTAGCACGAGAATCCTGTAGCGAGTTGGAGCCTGTTTGACTATCTTCGTCTAGTTTGTCTAAAATAGACAAATGCGAACCGTTTCCGCCACAGATGCCAAGCAGCGCCTCGCCGCACTTCTCGACGCCGCCCAGCGTGAGCCGGTCCTTATTCGCCGCCAGAATCGGGATGTTGCGGTGATCATGTCCGCACAAGAATATGAGCGCATTCGTAAGCACAACATCGCCGAGCTTAAGCAGACCATGGACCGTATCGGCGCTCAGGCCGCAGCAGGGGGAATGACCGAGGAAATCCTTGCCGACATCCTGAAGGATTGAGGCGCCAGGATTCATGCGAATCTCGCGTCGTCTCGTCGTGGATACCAACGTATTCGCCAGCGCCATCATCTTCCCGCGTTCGGTTCCGCGGCAGGTTGTCGACCATGCCTTGGACCACGACGTCGCCATCTTTTCCGAGGCCACGATGAGCGAACTCGCCGAAGTTCTATCCCGTTCAAAGTTCGATAGCTTCGTCAGCCGCGCGGAGCGCGAGCTTTTCCTGGCGCAGATTGAAAGTGCGGCAGAGTTCGTTCCCATCATTCAGTTAGTCCGCGCATGCCGCGACCCGAAGGATGACAAGTTTCTGGAAGTGGCGCTGAACGGCAGGGCCGATATGATTATCACGGGCGATGCGGATTTGCTGGAGATGCATCCGTGGCGAGGCCTGGCGATCCTATCTCCAGCGGGCTACCTGAACAGCGCATAACAGCCCAATCCGCGTATAATATCGGCTGAATTTCACCGCGCGGCGGAGGTCTTATGTGGAGGGTTGATGACACGACCGCAACTTATGGCCACGCACCCAACCTTTGGAACTCGGCAAAGGAAAAGCTCAGGACCGAACTCTGGCGAACCGCAAGCGTCAGGAGAACGATGACCTATGGCGAAGCGGTGGGCTTTATCAGGAACCTAATCGTGCTCGACCCACACGACCATGTTTTCCATGAGATGCTGGTGCAAATCTCTGTCGAGGAGGACGCCAACGGCCGCGGAATGCTCAGCGCGATTGTTGTACATTTGGCGGATGGTCAGCCAGGAAACGGATTTTTCGATCTTGCGGGGCAGCTTGGTCGGAATATTTCTGATCGCTTGGCCTGTTGGGTAAGAGAAGTGAGTCGGCTTTATGAGGAGGCGGCTCATATCGCGGCTTGACACTCTTGTCCGCGCAGCGCGAGGAGGAGTGTGTGCCCCCCTCACGCGAACAAAAACTCCTTCGTCCTCAACTCCCTAATCGTGTCTCTCAACTTCGCAGCCTTCTCGAACTCAAACCGCTTGGCCGCTTCNNGCTTCGCGCATGTCGCTTTCGAGCTTCGCAATGTAGCCATCCAAGTCTTCCTGCGATTTGAACTCCGGCATGCCTTCGGCTTCGCCGCCGGTCAGGTCGGTATAGTCGGCGGCGATGATTCCGGCCAGCGTCATGTCCAGCGGGCGCACAATCGATTCCGGCGTAATTCCATTCTCCAGATTGTAGGCAGTTTGAATCTCACGGCGCCGCAGGGTTTCATCCATCGCGCGCTTCATCGAATCCGTCATGCGGTCAGCATAGAGAATCGCGCGCCCGTGCAGATGCCGGGCACAGCGGCCGATCGTCTGGATCAACGACCCCCACGACCGCAGGAAGCCTTCTTTATCGGCATCGAGAATTGCCACCAGCGATACTTCCGGCAAATCCAGGCCCTCGCGCAATAGATTGATGCCGATCAATACATCGAATTCGCCTTTGCGCAGATCGCGGAGAATCTTGACGCGTTCCAGCGTCTCGATTTCCGAATGCATGTAGCGGCATTTCACTCCCACTTCGGCGTAGTACTCGGCCAGGTCTTCAGACATGCGCTTCGTCAGCGTAGTCACCAGCACGCGTTCGCCTTTCTCTACGCGGGCGCGAATCTCGTGCAGAAGGTCGTCGATCTGACCCTTCACCGGTCGCACCTCGACTTCAGGATCGATCAATCCCGTTGGCCGAATAATCTGCTCGACGACTACGCCCGCCGATTTTGTCAGCTCATACGGCCCCGGCGTCGCTGAAACATAAACGAGCTGATTTGTCCGGTGCTCGAACTCCGCAAACGTCAGCGGACGATTATCCAGCGCCGACGGCATGCGGAAGCCGTACTCCACCAGCGTTTCCTTGCGCGAGCGGTCGCCGGCATACATGCCGCGCAACTGCGGCACGGTCTGATGCGATTCGTCGATGAACATCAAGAAGTCACGCGGAAAATAGTCCAGCAGCGTTGGTGGGGGCTCGCCCGGCATGCGTCCTGTGAAATGCCGCGAGTAATTTTCGATGCCGTGGCAGTAGCCCATGACCTTGATCATTTCCAGATCGAACTTCACGCGCTGGTGAATGCGCTGCGACTCGACCACGCGGCCCTGTTTCTCCAGTTCTACTTCCCACCACGCGAGCTCTTTCTTGATCGATTCCACCGCCGACGCGCGCGTTTCGTCCTTCATCACGTAATGCGTTTTGGGATAAATCGGGAGCCGCATATACTTCTGCTTCACCGTGCCGAACAACGGATCGACTTGCGCCAGCGACTCCACCTGATCGCCCCACAGCTCGATGCGGTAAGCCATGTCGTCGTAAGTGGGGAAGACCTCGATCACGTCGCCGCGGACGCGGAAAGTGCCGCGCTTGAACTCGCCGTTGGTGCGCTCGTAAAGAATGTCGACCAGCTTGCGCGTGATGTCTTCGCGCGTAATCTTCTGGCCTTTTTCCAGAAACAGCATCATGCCGTAGTAAGCCTCGGGCGAGCCGAGGCCGTAGATGCAGCTCACCGAAGCCACGATCAGCGCGTCGCGGCGCTCGAACAAGGACTTGGTTGCCGAGAGCCGCAGCTTGTCGAGTTCGTCGTTGATGGTCGCTTCTTTTTCGATGAACAGGTCCGCGGCCGGAACGTAAGCCTCGGGCTGGTAGTAGTCGTA
>PLIO01000120.1:0-63564 GCA_003140075.1 Acidobacteriaceae bacterium
CGCATCGCCATTCTCATGGTCAACTTCTGCCGCTTCACGGAAGATGCGCTGATGTATTCGGGATTGGGGTCGCCAGTTCTGACCTTCGGAAGGCATGGAGCCGATTTCCCCGCTACTTCTTCCCCGACAAGAATCCCAGCACTTTGCTGGCGAACTCGTCCGAGAATCCGAATCGAGCCTTGGCCCGCGAATAAAGGTCGACCGCCCTCTTATCCAGCCAGATCGCTGCCGATTTTCCCCACCCATCCTGCGGTCGCGCAAAATAATCGGTGGAATGTCCGGTCACCTTCTTATCGCGCTCGATGGTGTAGTAATACAAGGCCAGACTCTTGCGCGACTGTCCCTCGGGGCACGTCAAAGGATCGGGAAACCCGTGCAGCGACTTTTCATCGGTCGTGAAAATGAGCGCATAGTTCAGCAGCGGCGGATACTTCGCCCCGCATCGCGCCATCTTCCCATCCTTACGCTCCCACAATTCGATCGCGCCGCCCCATGCCTCCTGCCATCCTGGATTCAGATACAGGATCAGATTCACACGCCGGCGCCAGTGCGTATGGAAGTGGTGCATGGAAAAGTCCGTGTGCACGTTCAGATAACCGCCTGGTCCCGATTGGTGTAGCCCGCCGCCCTCCAACATAGGGTCCGCCATCAAGCCAGGGATGCCAGTCAATTCCGAAACCCAGGCCACAAACTCCGGCGAGTTCAGTTCGTCCGCAACCACCCCCAGCATGGCCGGAAAGAGCGCGCGCTTGGACATGCCCAGCTTGTTCTCATTGGCGTGCTTGTACTGCGTCCAGGCATCACTCGTAGCCTGGGGGAACTCCGTCGCCATGGCCAGCGCGGTCTCTGGATCAAGAAAATCCTGCAAGAGAATATGCGGACAGGGGTGGTTCTCGCGGTATTGCCTGAGTTGCGCAGGCGTCGGCAGTCCCCACCTTTCGTAGGGAAATAGCCGGACGGTGGCCCGGACAGCCGGCGCGGTAGACATGGGATCGAGGCTCCTTAGTGAGGAATTGTATCTGAATCACAATTTGCCCTGACGAAAATCTAGCGTGGGATGGGCTGAGTGGAGACGCGACGCTCGCGCTCCGACGAACTTGCCGGACCAAGATGATCACCGAGGCGCGAGCGCCGCCCCTCTCTGGCCGTGCGCGTTCCCGTAGAATGGCTGGGCGCATTCATTGCTGAATCCGAACGATGCTGGCTGCACGAGAGAAACAAAATGAGTGGTTCCACGGCCACGTTAATCTGGTGGCCGCCGCCGTCACGCTGCTCGGCTTCCTGGCGCGCCTTTGGATGGCCTCTGGAACATTCCTCAATCCCGATGAGGCTTTGCATTTCCGCCTGGCCAACCAGGTCTCGCTGGCTCTTGCCTACCAACAAAGCCTCACCGCGGCTCACCCTCCGCTGCTCATTTTTTTGCTCTATTTCTGGCGCGCTCTCGGCACCTCGGAACTCTGGCTGCGCCTTCCTTCTGTGCTTGCGGGCGCGGCTTTTTGCTGGATGTTCTACAAATGGCTAAGCCAAGCCGGGGGCAGCTTTGCCGGATTCATCGGACTTCTGTTCGTCTCATTCCTTCCGCCCGTCATCCTCATCGCCGCGGAAGTGCGGCAGTACGCTTTGCTGTTGGCCTTCCTCGCTAGCGCCCTGTATTTTCTGGACGAAGCATTCGCGAAAAACTCTGCCGGACGGATGGCAGCCTTTTCCCTGTGTCTGTACTTCGCGATGCTGTTTCACTACTCGGCGTTCTTGTTTGCCGCTGCGCTTGGCATTTATGCGCTGATTCGAATCTTCGCGCAACGTCCTCCCGCTCGATTGGTGGCTACCTGGGCAGCGGGCCAGCTCGGCGGACTGGCTCTCGCGTTTTTCTTCTATAAGACCCATCTTTCCAAGCTGGGCGTTGGCGACTCAAGACCGGCGCTGCAAGGCTGGATGAGCGAGTTCTATCTTCACCGCTCCTATTTCGATCGCGCTCATGACAACCCCCTGCTGTTCCTGGTGGGCCACACCTTCGGAGTTTTTCAATATTTCTTCGGGCAGCTTGCCATGGGCGATGCCCTCGGTGTCGTCTTCTTTGTGGCAGTCGTACTACTTTTGCGCGGGAAGGCCTTCCCGAACGATCGTGGTAATGATCAAAGTGACAATCGAACTTCTTCGTGGCAGCTAGGAGTATTTCTGCTCCTGCCGTTTGCGATTGCCGGCGGCGTCAGTCTGGCGCATGTTTATCCTTACGGCGGCACGCGGCACGTTGCATTCCTGATCATCCCGGCCGTGGCTGGAGTCAGTGTGGCGATGGCGTGTCTGGCGGCTGGTCGATGGGAACGCGGACTTGCGATTGCGGCTTTCGTCCTCGCGGTCTGCATTGCCTTTGGCAAAACGCGCCCGCCCCGAATGGACCGCGCCGATCAAAACCGCGCGAACATGGCTACTGCGATGGAATTTGTGCGGCAGAGGATCGATCCCTCCGAGATCATCTTCACCGATTACCAGACCGATCTTATTTTGGGCCACGATTTGTGCCAGCAGCGCCCCATTTCCTTCGAGGCCGCCCCACCCGGTTTCGAACAATTCTCCTGCGCCGGGCGCCGCGTGGTTTCCGCTGACTACAAAATGGCATGGATGTTTTGGGCGGACAATTTCCCCGAAGATTGGCGGCGCTTCGTGCAAGCCTACAATCTCAAGCCCGGAGACACGGTCTGGATTTTTCAATCAGGATGGGGAGTGAAACTCCCGGAAGACTTGCGCAAACACTACGCCGAATTTCACGACTTGCACTTCGACTCGTTCGGCGCCAACATCAAAATCTTTAAGATGACGGTAGGCCAGCCGATGCCCGTATCCGTTCAACAGTCAGGGCTCATTTCGCCGCCGTAATGATTAGCCCGAGCGCCCGCAGCGTGGTTTCATCCGGGACGCTGCGCCCATCTTTTTTCGTGACCACTCCGAAGTTGCCGGAATAATCCCACATCGCCCAGCCCATGCCGTGCCGCTCCAGCGCTGCGCGCACGTCGTGAATCCAGGCCGCACGGTCCCGCGGGTTCGAGTAATCGCGGAATACGCCGAACTCGTTGCACACCACCGGAACTCCTTGCTGCCGCGCCCATTCCGCAACTTGTGTAATCTCGGCGTCGATGCGCGTCGCATCCCAATGATCTTGCCCATAGCGAATCACCGCCAGACGATCCACTGCGTCCGGCACGCCCGCCGCTACCTTCGCCGCCGACTCCGGCGACGACGGATAAGGCAGTCCCTTCACCCAATGCCAGAAATACGCTCCCCACGTCGCGCCCTGGTGCGTGAAGATGTGTGGATCGTAAAAATGAAAGTTGTAAATCACGTTGGGGTCGCGCAGGGGCTCGATGAAAACCAGTTCATCATCGTCCGACCAACGCGCACCGGCTGCGATGATCGTATGTTGCGGCGCCCCTTCGCGAATCCCTGTCGCCAGCTTCGCCTGTACACCGTACCAGCGGTAACGATCGGAGAACTCAGGCTCGTTCAGAATTTCAAAGAAGATCCGCTCCGCATCCCAGGTCGAATAATGCCGCGCCAGCGCCCGCCAAAAGTCGGCGAACTCCTGCACAAAGCTGTCGTCTTTCGTGAGACGAGCCTTGAAGTCGCTCTCCGGATGCAGATCGATGACCACGGCCAATCCCCGATCCAGAATCATCTTCACAGCGGCATCGAGGTAGCCCAGATACTCCGCCGGAATTTCGTCGGGGCGGTGATTCTGCATCATGGGCTGTGGATTCACGCTCAACCGCACGTGATCGAATCCCATGGATTTGATCAGCGCAATGTCTTCCGCTGTCGTCCAGGTCTGGAAGTGTTCCTTCGTATACCCGCGCTGGTCATATACCTGCGCGAACCATCCGCTGGCGTTGATGCCACGCCGCAGGCGCACCACCCGCGATGCTGCAACGGAAGAAACCGGCGGCGCAGGAGAAGCTACAGCGGCCTGGGCCGAAAGGAAACTCGAATCTACGCCGGCGATAAACAGCAGCACGGCGACACACCGCACGATGCGAGGGAATTTCATGGTGAACGTAATCTCGAATAAACTTTCTAACTCAAAATCGGCAACGCCCGAATCCTCTTCCTGGTCGCCGCATAAATCGCGTTGCACAACGCGGGCGCCAGCGGCGGCACAGATGGTTCTCCAATTCCCGTCGGCGCCTCCGCACTGGGCACAGCATAGACCTCCACCACCGGAGCCTCTTCCATGCGCAGCGGCGCGTAGTCATCGAAATTTCCCTGCACTACGCGTCCTTTCTCGATCGTAATCCTGGCCCGCAGCGCATTCGACAACCCGTAGATCACTCCGCCCGGAATCTGCTGCTCCACAATGCTGGGATTCACCACCTGCCCGCAATCCACCGCCGCGACTACTCGATGAACTCGCGGCGTGTCATTCTCCATGCTGATCTCTACCACTTCCGCCATGTAGGAAGAAAAACATCCGAAGCACGCGATCCCGCGAAAGCGTCCCGCCGGCAAAAAATTCTTCCATCCCGCCTTGTCGGCCGCCAACTGCAGAACGCCGCGCATCCGCGCCGTGTGCCAGGTTGTCGTGAAGTATTGTATATCCTGATCTTTTGCCAGCATGTGCAGTCGATACTCCAGCGGATCTTTCCCCGCCGCTGCTGCCAGTTCATCGATAAAGCTTTCGCTGGCAAACCCCACCTGCAGAGCATAGACGGATCGCATCCAGCCCAGCGGCACCGCAGTTTCGGCGATCACACTTTCGATCAAGACATTTGGCGGCCCATACACGAACGCCGCCTCATCGGGAAGATCCGGGTCGACTCCGCCCGGCACAGGGAAACCCTTCTGCCCGCTGATCGACGGCGCAATAATCCGATGGGTAAATGCCACCGGCCAGCCCGCTCCATCCACCACCGCGCTCAGCTGATGCAGGCTCGCGGGACGGTAAGTCGAAAACCGCATGTCGTCCTCGCGCGTCCAGATCACTTTTACCGGACTATTGATCGCCTTCGATACCAGAGCTGCTTCCACCGCGTAGTCGTGCTCCAGCCGCCGCCCAAACCCTCCTCCCATCAGCGTCACGTTCACCTTCACCTGATCCGGATCCAGTCCCACGGCTTGCGCCACCGAATCCCGGCAATCCTGTGGAACCTGCGTCGGAGCCCATAACTCGCACGTTGTTCCTGAGTAATGCGCCGTGCAGTTGCCCGGCTCCATGGGCGCGTGCGCCATGAAGGGCAACTGATATTCCGCGGAAATCCGCCGCCCCGTGGCTTTCGCCACATCGCCGGCCGAATACAGACTCGCTCCCTTCTTCGACGCCGCCTGCTTCAGCGACTGCATTACCGCCGCGGTATTCAAATTCTTATTCGGACCATCATCCCAACTCACGTTCAGCAGGCGGCGCCCTTCCATCGCGCCCCAAACACTGTGGGCGACGACTGCCACGGCCGCGTCGCCGATCTTGCCTACGAAACTCACGCCAGCAATCTTCTTCGATTCCCTATCATCGAAACTCGCGACCTTCCCGCCAATCGTCGGACATCGCGACAACACGGCGTACTTCATCCCCGGCATATGGAAGTCGATGCCGAAAACCGCTTCGCCCTTCACCTTCCCTGGTGTGTCCACGCGCGGCAATCGCTGCCCTACGATCTTGTAATCCTTGCTTTGCTTCAGCGGCACGTCGGTTGGGATCGGCAACGTCGAAGCCCTCGCCGCGAGCTCGCCATAGGTGAGCCGCCGCTTGGATGCGCCATGCAATATGCCGCCCTCCTGCGCTGCACAGCTCGAACGCGGCACACCCCACGTCAGCGCGGCCGCAGAAATCAGCATTTCTCGCGCCGCCGCTCCCGCTTTCCGCATTGGATCCCAAGTCGTGCGCACGCTCGCGCTGCCGCCCGTGGTCTGGTCTCCGTAGAGCGTGCTTGCTCCCGCCTGCTCGATCTCAATCTGCTTCCAGTCCGCTTCCAGTTCTTCCGCCAGAATCATGGGCAATGCGGTGCGCACGCCCTGTCCCATCTCCGAGCGCGCCACCACAATCGTGATCTTATTGTCCGGCGTGATCCGCAAGTATGCGTTCGGCGAGAAGGCTTTCTTGCTCGCTCGTTCCCCGTGGGGCAGGTAAAATCCCACCACCAGGCCTGCTCCCGCGGCAACTCCAGCAGCAACGAACTCACGCCGACTCAGTGGGCTCATCGCGCACCTTCCGTGGCCACAGCGCCCGCTCCAGCCGCCCGGTGAATCGCCTTGCGAATCCGTTCATACGTCCCGCAGCGGCACAGGTTGCCGTTCATCGCCTGCGTGATCTGCTCGTCGTTCGGAGTCGGCGTCTTTGCCAGCAGCGCCGCCGCCGTCATAATCTGTCCCGTCTGGCAATAACCGCATTGTGGAACTTCTTCCGCAATCCATGCCTGCTGCAATGCATGCAGCCCGTTCGCGCCCAGACCCTCAATAGTGACGATGGTTTTTCCCGCGACCTGCGCAACCGGCGTGGAGCACGAGCGAATCGCCGACCCCTCCACGTGCACCGTGCAAGCCCCGCAGAGCCCAGCGCCACAGCCGAATTTCGTTCCCGTAAGCGCCAGCGTGTCTCGCAACACCCAGAGCAACGGAGTCTCCGGCGGGACGCTTACTTTTTTCTCGCTACCGTTAACCCGCAACGTAAAGTCAGCCATAGGTTTTCCCGAGCGTTAAATTGCAACCTGGACAATCATCCTACTCAACCAGCAAGAAAAGTGGAATGGGCGCACGCGGGATAACTCCGAGCTGAAGGGTTACGCGGCCGGTGCCGATGAGATGAGAATACAGATGCGCTCGACCTGCGAAGTTGGCAGGGGAGGGCCATCTCACCTGTTTAAGCGGGGGAAATCAGAATTGGAACCTCACGATCAGCCCGCATCCGGTCGCGTTCAAGGCATGATCGACGCGCGTCGCCGCCCCCGGTTCAAGATCGATGTCGAGATCAGCATTAATTCCCGGACGTGCGGCTTGCTGACCGGCCATACTGGGGACATCAGCGAATCCGGAATCGCAGCCATGCTGAGAATTGAGGTTCCCTTTTGGGTCAGGTCGTCGAGTTGAGCTTCACCCTTCCATTCGGCGCGGTGACGATCTATGAGATGGTCCGTCAAAGGAACGCTTTTCGCTACGGATTCCAGTTCCTTGACTCAACCGCCGCGTCTAAAGTGATCCAGGACACCTGTCGCCATTTTGCCGACTGAGATCTCGACCGGTGAGCTTTAGAATTTCAGATACCCTCGGACTAGCGCCCGGCCGCTCGACTCACTTCTTCCTGCAGGCGTTTGCCAATCTCCCTGGCGAATGCCTGAAACGCAGGAATCTCAAACAGCCGTGATCCAATTTCTTCCTGAGATAGATTCTGCGCATGCACCGCGCTAGTCCCATCCCGCAGCGCCGTGTGCAGCTTGGCTGCCGTCGCCGTGTCAAAGCTTTCCGAGACGATGACGCTGTTATCTTCCCAATGCTCCACAATCACTGGACCCTCTTCGGTCGTAATCTGCGCGATCGAGACCGGACAACTCGTTCCCGAGCAGGCCTGTACCGTCTGCAGGGTCGCGCTGCGATAGCGCTGCGAAACTGCGTCCGCATAGAAGTGGGCAAACCGTTCGGCCGCTTGCGGCGTCTTCCACCGCGAAACGTACAACAGCGCCAAGTCCGCCGTACTGGCCGAGACATCGGCCACCACTTTGTCCTTCCGCCGGTAGGTCACGTATGCTCCGCCCTGCCAACCTGACGAGAGGTCATCCGCGATCTTTCTTCCGCCATATTGTTTCAGCAGCGCCCGCACATCCAGTTCACCAATGCCACCTGAATCGTAGACGTCATACTGATCGCTCAGCACCTCCCGCATGTCCGGGATGCGCACCGGGGGCAGCTTTTCGCCATGAATATAAGTCTCCGGCTGCAGCACCTCGTGTGTGTTCCGCGGCGGACGTGCGAACGCCCCCGCAAACGCCATCTTCTTTCCGCCCTGATGCAATAACTCCCCTTCAAAAATCAAGCCTCCCTGATAGGCAAACGTCCCAGCCTCACGCAGGATCATCGGTGCATCGTGCATGAGTTGAGAATCAATCGCCCCCTTCACCGCCGGTTCTTCCATCTGGTAGATCAGCCCAGGCGTGTCCTCCAGGCTGCGCCCCACGGGCTTGAGCAGGTAATCGACGTACACCACCATGGCCTGGCCTTCCACCACGGCCTTGCGTGCCAGGGCACTGTCATCAGTGGGGACCTTCGCATCGCTCTCCGCCGCCTTGGTTCCGGCTTTCATCCACTTCGCCAGGTCGTAGTTCTGGTCCTGCAGAGCGTGCGTCAGTTCATGCGCCAGAATCGGTTCCTGGCGGTCAGGAGGCACCCAGTTCAGCATCGAGATCGTTTTCGTCTCGTCGTCGTAATAAGCCGCAATTTCCTGGCCCGTGGACTTCACCAGAAATTCCTTCAGATTGAAATCCCGCGGGATGAAGCCGAGCTTCTTCATGCTCAGCTCTTCCTGCGCAAATCTTTTCGTGAATTCTTCTTTCGCCAATTGCCCGGTTGCATATTTTTCTACATCGGCCTTGCTCACAAGTCTTCGCTTTACCGCCGCGTGCTTTGGCATGCCGGTGTCCTCCGCGGCGAAAGCGAAGATCCTGTCCACGGACTCGAACAGCTTCTTTGTGTCCGCGTCCGTCATCTTGACTTCGTTGGTGGTGTCCTTGCGGAGCTTGCGAGCCGTGTCGCCCAGACTCTGCCCCGAATCCGCATCCTGGCCGCAAGCCGGGATTGCAAAGCATGTCAGAAAGCAAGCCGCGAAGAATCCGCATTGCCGCCGAAAGATCTTCATTAGCCCTCACTTAAGGACGAGGATGCACTCTCCTCGATTCTGATTGAGCGAGGGCCGCAACTCACGGCAAAAGTAGGGGATTGGCCTTACGAAGGTAAGCGAAAGAGGGTTACGTGATTGCTAGCGGACAGCTCTGCGCCGAGGGGTTTACTTCAGTTCCGCCAGCTTCTGTGTCGCCAGTTGTCCGGCATCGGTACTGGGATTGTCTTTCTTGATTTGCTCGTAGAGGCGCTTGGCATCCAGCGGCTGGTTGCTGGCCTGGTACAGTTCCGCCAGTTGCAACTGGGCGGTCACTTTGCTCACTGAGGCCGTGGGCTTGCTGATGAGCTCCCGGTAGAGCGAAATGGCATCCTTGGTGCGGCTGGTGTTGCCGTACAGGCTCGCCAGCGCCAGCTTGGCCACCGATGCCAGCTCTTTGTTGCCGGTTGAAACTACCGCCTGGAAGTCTTTTTCCGCGTTGGCATTGTCGCCGGCGGTTGCTGACGTCACGCCCAAAAAGTAGCGTGACATGTCAGCCGTGCGCGTGTGGGGATATTTGTCCAGGATACCTTGGAACTGTTTTCCGGCGGTTTCAGCGCGTTCTTTGGCGGAGGCATAACTGGGCGTATCCGGCTGCGCCGGCACCCCGGCGGGACGAATCGGGGCCTCCAGGGTCCGGACCGCCTGCGACAAGTCAAAGCTTGCCTTCTCATCCTGCGCGCTCAGGTAATACCATCCCCCTACGACGGCGGCCACGACCACCGCTACGGCGAGGACGGCGATGGCTAGAGTGTTTCTGTGCTCCACACTCCAGTGAGCGGTCTTTTCGGCAGCTCCAATGGTGACCCGGCTGAATGCGTCCTGTTTCAGTTGATGGCGTGTCTCTGCGCGCACGACTACCTTCCAATCTCAGTCTCGTGAGTCTATGTCGATGACTCTCTGTTGGTGGGGCAAACCACTAGTCTATCAGCCGGAAAACGGCACCGTCAAAGCCGCATGAGCCTAGCGCGGAGCTTCTTCCAGCAAGCCCTGCTCGAGTTTCTCCTGGCACTCGATGCAGTGCCGCGTCCAGGGCACAGCTTCCAGGCGCTTAGCGTTGATCTCTTTGCCGCAGTGGATGCACTCGCCGAAGCTGCCTTCGCGGATGCGCGCCAGCGCTCTCTCCACCATTTGCAGGAGTAGCCGCTCGTTGTTGCTCTGGCTGAACAGGAACTCCTTGGTGTAGGAACTGGCGGCGCGGTCGGCGATGTCCTGGGCGGTGTCTTCGTCGGCCGAGCGGCCGTCGGCTTGGGTGCGGGAGACCGTGCGGCGCAAATCCTGCTGCCGCGTCTCAAGCCGCTTCTTGAATGCTTCTAACTTCTTCTTATCCATAGTCTCACTTCTGAAATTCAGCGACGGCTCCCCGGAGCCGTCCCGATGATAAGGGCCAAACGAAAATGATAAGCGCGGCAAATGAGATGCGTCAACCATGGGCTGCGGTGCTAATTCTTGTGCGAGGTTGTTGGATGGCTGTCGTCGTGTCGTGGCGGGTTACGACCGAGCGGCCGAGCCGGCTGCGACGAATCAGAGAAAAGCGATACACAAAACCGGCCTTCAGAATGCCCTGCAAGGATGACACATTGGTCGCGCCGCTGAAAATCCAGCACGGTCTTCCTTCGCGCTGCAGCTTCGCCGCCGCCAGGCGAATGGCAGTCGCGTAGTAGCCACGCCCGCGAAGCGCGGCGGGCGTCCAACAGTCGAAGATCATGGCGGCGCCAGAAGAAGACGGCTCGATGCTGTGGTCGATCTCCGCCAAGCGAAAGCCGTCATAGTTGTCGATCCACAAAAAATGGATCGGCCGACCCTCTTCGTCCTGGAGTAGAAAACCTGAGGGCCCGTGGTTCTTCATGCGTCTGGCGCAACGCATCAGGTAGCGAAGCGTGGCCGCGTCGCCAGCGTTGCTGATCGACGCCTCCACCAGATGCTCCCAGGCTAGCGGCAGTAGCTGAAACGGCGGATCTTCCGCCGACTGAACTTCAGCACTTTCAAACAGCAGCACCTCGTCTTGCGAGGCAACGGACCTTACGGCCCTACGAATTGTGTATTGAGCCGTCGCCACAGCACCCATCTCCCGGATGCGGCCTGCCACCGCCTGGTAACTCGCTCTTGCTCCGCGAAGTTTGTTCCCGAACTGCGGAAAGCGTGCTGCCGTGCTGCTCAGCATCTGGCGCCCAACACTGGCAGCGTGCCTTCGCAAGCCGCGAGACAGGTGAACATAGCGCGTCTGCCGGCTGTTGTTGGCAAATCGCTCCTTGTAAGCCTCATCTCCCAGGCCAAGGTCCAGCCATTGCAGCGATGCGTCTCTGGCGCCTTCTTCCACCAAAAGACGAAGCAGACACGCTCCCGGCGATACGTGCGCGTACTCCATCTGGAAGGTTGGCAAATACCAGAACCAGCTGCCTCCAAATCGGAAGCCGTAGTTCCAGGCAACGGGATGCCCGTCGATCTCCAACTGGCTGATTTTCAGCCATCCGGATTGAGAAAGCAGATCGCTGAGTTGGCGCAGAAACGTACGACGCTCGGGGCCGACCAGCGGGCTAACCCTGTCGCTGGCGAGAAAACGTGAAATCTGGGCCGAGACGATCGACTCCAGGCTCACCCCGATCTGCTCCGGTTCGGTGAGATGGATTACCTTCACTGCACCGAGCGTCGTGAGCCTCTTCAGCGCGCGTTTCTCGCGGCCTTTGCCGGCCAGCGTTCGAAGAATCGTTTCGCGTTGCTCTTCGCCGCCCAGTTGGACTACGCCTACGTTATAGGAGGGCCGCGACGTGACATAAAATCTGTGCGATCCCGCTACGCCGGGAAGCTCCTCCAGTGTGGCTGAATTCGAGGGAACATTGGCCAGAACCAGGTCACTGAGACCGAACTTCTTGATCTCTTCCAGAAGCGCAAGGATCACCGCTTTGCGATTCGCCGGCGCGCTCACGATGTCGCAGTAATCCGCCGTGCTGGAGGTCAGGAAGAAAGCCGCCCGAGGCGACTTGGGATCGACGGCCAGCGCCGCCACTCCAGCGAGCCGTTCGAAATCGTAGACGAGAAAAAGCAGGGGAGATAAATGCTTCTGGAAGCCGCGGCTGGCGGCCAATGCCCACTGGTAGGTGAAAAACACCTCCGGATTCTCCATGGTCAGCACCAGGCTGTTCCAAGCCTCGCTGAGATCGGGATCTTCCGGGATTTCTCTTAAGACGGTTACGCGCACAGGTTTCTATACACAGACTTTCATGAAGGAGACTACAGATTCGTGTAAGGATGCCGCATTCTGGCCAGAGGCGCAAGGGACCACAGACTCTAGCCCGCAACCGCGCGCTGCAGGCGGTTGTGCACGCCACTCAGGTGGGCTGTGAACTCGGGCAGAGTCATATCCAACGTCACGTGAGTTCGCAAGAGAGCGAAGGGATTCGACTGCTCCCCCCTCCAGTGTTCAACATTGAGGAATGCACATGAAAACCCGGCCGCTCGAGCCAGCCGAAACTCTCGCTCTCCCATGGTGGCAGGATTGCCGAATGGATAAGCGAACGCCCACACCGGCTTTCCCAAAACCCTCTCCAGTTCGGTTTTGCTTCCTTGAATCTCCCAGCGTGCTTCCTCGTCGCTGCACAGAGACAAGACGGGATGGGTCAGCGTATGTGCTCCGACGCTCATTCCTGCCTCAGCCAACCGCTTCAGCTCGGCAATGTTCAAGAGCCGCCATCGCCTCGCGGAGCGAGACTCATAACGAAAACCCTGCGGCAGGCCGCAATGATTGCGGACGCGGCGCATCCAATCGGCTCGTGTTCCCGCGTCCAGCTGCGAGGCGCTGCGCAGTGTTCTCCACCACTGGGCTTGAAGGCTCTCTGCGAGTGCGGAGTCCGCGCCCGCTTCCGTGAGCAGATGCAAGTCTGACCCACTGAGCGGCTTAATGCGCATCAGGTGATAAAGCTCCTCGTACCAGAGCATCCCCGGGTCATCGCCGCACGAGGCTGCAGTCACAAAGAAAAGGCACGCGACGCTCTCGCTTCGCAGCACCGGAAGCATGTCGGTCAGGTTGTTCACCAGGCCGTCGTCGCAGGTCAACAGAATCGCGCGCGCCGGAAGCCGCTTGCCTTGCTCAATCCAGGCTCGAAAGTCCTCTGGGTGAATAACATGATAGTGAGCCTTCAGGAATTGCAGCTGCTGGCGAAAGGCCTCTGGTTGTACCAGGTTCCCATCGAGAAACGTGTCATCGGCCGAATAGTCATCAGGAACAACGCCGTGATAGTTCACCACGGCATAGCCGCCCGGTGGTGGAACGCGAGCCAGCCATCCGCTGTGATGCAAAGCCGGATAGATCGCGCGCTTGAGGAGTGGACTAACGAGACGCATTTCGTTGGAGAGCCGGACTCATTGTAACAACCTATGGATTAAATGCCCTGCTAGAGGCTCCCTCGCATCAAATGCTTTCACTGTCGAGGCAGCGGCTCCTTCATGTTGGTCAGCGCATAGGCCATGACCGCCATGGCCGCGGCGTTTTCGCGGAGTTCGGAGGGGATAACTTTATCGAGGGTGTCGGCAGCGGTGTGATGATAGTTGAAATAGGTGCGGTCGTCCTGCATCACGCCGAAAGCGGGCACTCCGGCATTCGACATGGCTTCGATGTCGGCGCCGGGAGGATAAGTGCTGGGCTGGAGGACAGTTGCGCCGATACTCTGCAGAACGGACTGCGCCGGGTGCAGGGCTTCGCTGGCGGCGGGTGTGATCCTGACGCCGAAACCGAGAGGATGCGCTGCGCCACTGTCGCTCTCGATGGCAGCGACGTAGTGCGGGAAATCAGTCGAGTACTCGGCAGTATAGGCTCTGCTGCCGGAGCCTCCGGTTTCTTCGTCCATCCAGGCGATGACGCGCAGGGTGCGGGCCGGGCGCAAGTGCAACCGCTGCAGGATCTCGGCAGTCTCCATGGCGATCACCACGCCAGCTCCGTCGTCGATGGCGCCCGTGCCGAGATCCCAGGAATCGAGATGTCCGGAGACGACTACGATCTGTTCGGGGTGCTCGGAGCCCTTGAGGTCGGCGATGACGTTGTAGCTGGTTTCGTCGGGGAGTTTTTGGGGTGTCAAAGTAAGCCGCATGCGAACTTTGCCTTGCGCCGCCAGATGCACGATCAGGTCCGCGTCTTCCGCAGTAACGGCCCCTGCGGGGATTCCGGCGGGAAAGCTAAATCCGGTATGCGGCAGCCGGTAATCGGCGTTGCCGACCGAGCGCACCAGGGCGGCCACCGCTCCGAGATCGGCGGCGGCTTTGGCTCCGGCTCCGCGGTAACGGACCGCGTCTCCATAGGAAGCGAATGCCATTCCGGCGGCGGCTTTCTGCTTGTCGAAGAGTTCGTTGAAGAGGACGATCTTGCCCGCGACTTTGTCGTGGCCGAGGGCTTGCAGCTCCTCGAAAGTGTCGACGGTGACTACGTCGGCGGTGAGGCCCTCGGCCGGAGTGGAAGAACTTCCACCGAGAGCCGTGAGAATAATTTTCTGGGTGGTGCCGGAAACCATTCCGGGATATTCAACCAGAGCGGCGGTCTCGGCTCCGCGAACCCAGTGCGGCACGGTCACAGGTTCGAGGCGAACTTCGAGCCCCAGCTTGCGAAGTTCGCCCTCGACGTATTCGGCGGCGGCATTCGCTTGCGGCGAGCCGGTGGGGCGCGCTCCAATATTCTCGGTAAGATGAGCCAGTTGGCGGTAAGCGTAATCGTCATTCAGCGCCGTCGCTTTGATGGCCGAGAGCTGCTGCAGAAGGAGCGGAGGGAAGTTCAGCTTCTCGGCAGCGGAAGTTTGCGGGGCAGACGCCCACGGATTGGCGGGCGGCGTCTGGGGCGGGGTCTGAGCGCTGGCGGCTACGGCCAAGATCAGCAGAATCGCCGTGAATGTTGCGATGGACATGGACAAAGTTGCGAGGCAGAAACGAAAGGCCGTTGTCATAGATTCAGGCAGTGTATCTGAGAGTAGCCAATGATAAAAGCGGCAGAGTAGCTGAGCCCAGACTAACCGAGGAAATATGATCGCGAGCCGCATCGAGTGCGGTTTGTGCTAGCGTGGGACATGGACAAAAAAGAGATCAACTCTCCCAAGTTGACGCTGAACTTCCTCGTCTGGATTGGTGGGGTATTCATGCTGCTGCTCTTCGCACTCCTGGCGCACTTTGTGTGGAGGCTCTTCTAGAGCTTTGCCGGGGCGGAAAAGCAGGGCTTGCACGAGGCGAGATGAAGATAAAATAAGGGGGCGCAGGATGTGCCCCGCGATCTGTGCAAGAAACTGCGAATTTCGCCGCCGGGGGAACAATCCCTTCTACCTTGGGCCGAGCCGACAAGGCTTGAACGGCGGTGCCTCCGGTGCTAGCCTTTACCGCTGGCTAAAGTTTGTTCGCGGAGGTTCTGTGGTATCTTTCGGGGCGGTAGTGAGTAGCGTCGCCATTCTGGCCGTGTGTGCAATCTCGGCCGCACCGCTGGCGCAGGCGCAGTTCGAAACGCGGGCCAACTTCTCCGTCAACGCGCCCGCCTTCTCACTAGTGGTCGGTGATTTCAACCGGGACGGTACTCTAGATATGGCGGAAGTGAACCTTTCGGCCGACCTAGAGGTCATGCTAGGCAATGGCGACGGTACGTTCCGGCTCGGCACTACCTACGCTCTACCGGCGAATGCATTCTATGCCGCCACCGCCAGTCTCCGAAATAACGGCATACTCGATCTCGTGGTGGGCGCCGTCAATGCCGACGACGTATACGTCCTGCTGGGCAATGGCGACGGGACTTTTCAGTCCCCTGCCCCGTACCCCACCACGGCTGCGCCCGCCGTCATTCTCCTGGGAGATTTTACCGGGGACGGGAAGATCGACGTTCTGGCCGCTGAGGAACACAACACGCAAGGGGGGTTCTGCGGCTGCGTCGAGGTACTTCCCGGCAAAGGCGACGGAACCTTCGGACCGCCGATCACCACCACGGTACCTTACGGCATCACTGGATATTCCATCGCCTCCGGCGATTTTAATAACGATGGGAAGCTCGACGTGGCGGTTGGCGGCGGTCTCAGCTCTACGAACCAAATCGACATTTTGCTGGGCAATGGTAACGGAACTTTTACGTCTGATGGTTTTTATTCGGTCGGCGGGCCGATCGGGAACATCGCTACGGGGTACTTCACTGGCAACAAGAAAAAGATCGATCTGGCCGTCACCAACGAGCTCGCGCTGGGAGTCTTGCTGGGCAATGGTAATGGCACTTTTCAATCGGCCGCGTACTATGACACGTATTTTCCCACTTGGGTGATTGCGGAGGACTTTAGCGGCGATGGCAAGACCGATCTAGCCGCATCCAACGGAGGCATTCCGCCAACCGATCCTCCAGGCGTGAGCGTGTTCAACGGCAATGGCAGCGGCACATTTCAGGCGGGCGTCTTCTACCCCGTAGGGAGCGAGGAGGGAGGCGATTTTGTTGCCGCTGGAGATTTCAACGGAGACGGCAAGCCGGACCTCGTGGTGGTGAACGAGGTGAATGGCATTATTACGACCCTGCTGAACACCGGAGTGGTCAGCTTCTCGCCTACAACGCCTGTGAATTTCAAAAAGCAAGCTGTCGGCACGACCAGCGCGCCGCAGACCGTCACCCTCACCAACACCGGCACGACCGAGCTGAAAATTCAATCAATGAAAGCCAGCGCCGCCTTCGCCATGACCTCGACCTGCGGAACAAGAGTTGCGCCGGGAGCGAACTGCACGATCAGCGCAACGTTCTCCCCGACGAAGCAAGGAGCGAAGCAAGGTACGATCAGCATCGTCGACAACGCATCGTCGAAGCCGCAGGTGATCGAACTCCTCGGCACCGGCGACTAGAGCGCGACAGAAGTAATCGAATCTTCCTTATAGCAACCCAAGCAAAAATTGTGGCCCCATTGCTGGGGCCACGTTTTCAAAGAGGCGAGTTGGCGGGTAACGTCAGGAAAGGCGATGCAAGTTGCCGCTCCGCCAGCCGGAACGGCAGTTTGGGAAACGTTTTGAAGAGAAGAGAGTGAAGGTCATTGCTTTGAGTTTGCGGCCTCTTTAGTACCCTGGAACCAAGCATTTGCCGAGCCAAAGGCGAGACGTTGCACCGGCCAGCCCTTACTTGTGTATGTTGTTGACTGATCGTGGTTTAGGTAAGAGAACGAGACAACACAGCCCGCTGGCTGGATTAGGTGGACTCAGTCAAGTGCAGAAGGATGCACATTGAATGCACGGCGATGGCTCTGAGCGGAGCCAATCCGAGCCGCCGAGTTCAATCGGCGGCTCGCAGAGGGCTGAACTAGCTGTTTCCGGCCACTGTGCGCAGCTTTCCGGGCAGGAAGTGGTAGGGAGGCCAGGGTCCGCTGATGGCCACCTGGCAGTTTTTCAACTGCTTGGTGGCTGTGCTATAGCGGTTCTGGTATTTCTCAACCGACTTGGAATCGATGAGATGGGCGATGTCGATGAGCATGCCCTGAGGAGCGACCTTCTTGCAACTCACTTCTTCTTCCAGCGGGTTAAACAGCTTGTGCACCTGCACCGAGAGGGCACGAGCCTTGGTTTGCCGCTCGCGTTCGCGAGATGCCTTGACGCGCAGCTTGGAGAGATAGTCGCCGCCGACGGTGTCGGGCAGGATGACATCGATCATGGCTTCGCGCAACGAACCGTCGGTGACGGTCAACTTGATGTGCATCTCGGACTTACCGCGAAGACGGGCGACGCTTAGACCGAAAGCGCGACGGTTGACCCGGACAGCCTGGCGCAGTGCGTCGTCGCTTTCGAAGATGGTTCCGAAACGGAACGGCAATACGGTGGAGTTACGGAAGCAGCCGCTGACCACGCGGGCATGCTCGATGACCGATTTCTGATCAAGTTGCGCAGAGTTGGGATCGTATTCGCTCACAATCACAGCAAACTCGCCGCTGGGATAGCTGAGCACTGGGGCTCCGTTCACGCCTTGGACGTTTTCAATTACAAAAGGGCGTCGCGAACGGGTGCCATTTGGGAGGGTTTGGTGCTCGGTAAGGCAGTATGCGTACCACGCCATATTGAACTCTCCGAACCGGGACGGAGGCGGACCAACCACCTCTTATGTTTTTGCACAGGGCCGAAACTGCACGTCTGGAAGTTTACTTAGCGGTACAGGGTTCCGAACTGGGAAGCTTACTTTCGTAACCCCGTAACGCATATTACTTCGGATCGAATCTAAAATGCAACTTTTTCGTTGCAGGGGGCATCTCCGGGGCTTTTCGCGGGGTAACGGCGACGAAAAGCCGTTCCGTCGACCGCAAGGTCAGCGATTGGAATTTGCCGAGGGCGATCATCATGGTATAGTATTTATACCTTTACTATACTATAGTTCAGGCTTCGGGAGCCTATGAGGTTCGAGTATGACCCCGACAAGAGCGTCGAGAACAAGCGGAAGCACGGCATCGATTTTGAGGAGGCTCAAGCGCTTTGGGAAGACCCTGCGCTGGTAGAGACTCCAGCGCGTACCAGCGACGAACCCAGATGGTTGCTAATAGGCAAGATCGACCAAAAGCACTGGTCTGCGGTAGTTACCCGGCGGGGCGAAAACATCCGTCTGATCTCCGTGAGGCGGTCGCGGGAGGAAGAGTTAAAAATTTATGAAAGCGAAGACATTTGATCGCAAGTTTGATGCCGGCGAGGAAGTCATAGAGCAACTCGATCTGGGCCAGGCGCGGCGTGTCGGTACCGGTCCGAAGCGAGTGAACGTTGATTTCCCCGCTTGGATGGTGGATTCCCTGGATCGGGAAGCGCGCCGGATAGGCGTAACGCGCCAGTCGCTCATCAAGCTATGGCTCGCCGACAGGTTGGCCCAACCAGCTTCCGCCGGAAAGCGTTAAGGGGGATTTAGTGCGTTTGTGCCCCTCTTGAAAGCAGCGCCTCAGGGGATACTTGGAAAGGCTGCGCCAAGCCCAAGAGCCGTGCAGTTTCTGGTTCCAGCCCTACGGACCAAAAACAAACACCGTACCGCCCTGAGCACTGGAACTTCCGCCCGTTACCACCGTTTGACCATCAACGCCCACGGACGCGCCGAGGGCCGCGCCAGGCTGCGGCGTCAATTTGGCGCTAAATTTCGACGTCGTTCTCCAGCCGCTGGCGGGTTTCTTGTAAACATAAACTGCATTTGTCTGCAGCCCTACGACTGCGGCGATGTCGTCCACTATCGATACGTAGCTCCCGAAGAAATTGTTTGATGTCCCATCCGAAGCAGTCAGCCTCGCGGTCTGCGTCATGTCGGTCCAGCCACTCGCCGGCTCTACGTAGATATACGCCGCGCCTTGATCTTGGTGTCCGTTCACGTAAGCAGAGAGATCTCCAGCCAAAATGGTGCTGTCGCTAATCGCCACGGACCACCCTAGCTGGCGCGAAGACGTTCCAGTCAGTTTGGCTGTTTGCGTCATGTTCGCCCATCCACCTGCAGGTTGTACGAACACATATGCCGCCCCTTGAGCGCGATTGCCGATGACAGCGTCGGGTGCTCCGGCAACGACCGTATTGCCGCTGAGAGCAATGAACTGGCCGAAATATACGCCGGGATTGTCCGAAGCGGTTAGTTTGGCTGTCTCCGTCATATCGGCCCAGCCGCCTGCTGGCTCAACAAAAACATACGCGGCGCCCTGAGAGAAATCTACACCGAGCGACCCCGCCGCAATTGTGTTACCGCTAATGGCCACGGAGTGAGCAAAGTTAAAGCCAGGAGTGCCATCCGACGCAGTTAATTCGGCGGTTTGAGTCATGTCTACCCATCCCGTGGGCGGCTTCACGAAGACATAGGCCGCACCCTCGTCTTGATTTGAGCCCACGCCGTTTTGATAAGCGCCAGCAACTATCGTATCCCCGCTTATTGCAACGGAAAGACCAAGAAAAGCAAACGCCGTCCCGTTCGACGCCGTTAACTTGGCCGTCTGCGTCATATTCCCCCAACCGGGGGCAGGTTTCACGAAGACATAAGCTGCACCCTGCACTTGATTTGCGCCGATCATGGCCTGCGGGTCTCCGGCAACCACAGTGTTGCCGCTGATAGCGACAGAAAAGCCCAAGTCGTCAATCGCACCTGCGTCCGAGGCCGTCAGTTCGGCCAACTGAATGAACGGGTCGACAACTACGGGATACCGTGCCCCCGCGTCAGCCACCCTCAGAAGCAGCAACTGCCCTCGTAACTCTAGCCACGCCTGCAGGCTCCCACCATTTGAGTCCTGAGCAGCGAGACCCGCATATCGCAGACTTTCTCGGTTGCGGCTATTCAGGCGGACACTGGTGCGTGTCGCGTCGATTACAGCGCTCAAGTCTCCTGAAAGTGCTAGAGCGATGGTCAGAGGCTGACCGTTACCTTTATCCGGCGATTTAGCAATCGTAAATCCCTGCTCAAGTCCTACCGGACCATTTATGTACCATTCGGTGAGTTCTCCCCGACGGTATTCCACTCGATTTGAACTCGCCTGGGGAGCAACAGTGCGCGCCGGCTTGATATCTTCACCGTATCCGTAGCCGCGCAAGGTCGTCGCCCAGTGCTGGGCTCCGCGGCTCACACTTACTCCTTCGGTAGTAAATCGAGTCGTCAGCGCTCCGTGAGAGCTCGCTGCCTCGAAGCCGTTGTTCGTTGGTCGTATTCGGTACTCAGCCTTGTCGCGTCCTATAGCGGCGGAGATACTCGACTGCGCCGCGGCAGGCAGGCTCGACAGTTGTGCTGGAACGGCGAGGTCCGAAGCCACCACACACAACGACGACATGCAGAACGATACGGCGACGAGAGATAAGGAAATAAGTCTCAAGGAAAACCTCCGATGGACGGCGAGTGCAAGCTAATGTCTCGGTCCGGCAAAGACGCTGCGGGGGAGTGCAGAGGCCAGCGGAGCGATTCTCATTGAAGCACCGTAGAATAGTCAATCTGAAGGATTTTGCGCCTCCCACGACCGCCTTCGGCACGGCCTTAGCTGAGGCTGCGCTACTATTCCACAGGGCAATGTGACATCTGCCCTTGTACCCGCCTGCCGATCCGTTCATCATTGCCCCGGCACAGGCGGTACATTTGGTCCGCACTATCGAGAGAGGTGGCAGCCAGAAATCGCGCCACAACTCCTTTGTTTCACGTATTTTGGCCTTTAAGTTCTTTAGATCACGTATTTTGCGGGGAATTTCCTGCTAACTCGATGATTTCAATCGCGGAGAGAGGTAGGGGGAGATACCCCATTTTTCTAACTCGGTCCGTCGTTCGCCAGGGACAGCCGCAGGATTGAGCCGGGAGCGGAGAAATCTATTTTCTCTTCGCCACTGCTGCCGCCGCGGCCCGCGCCGCCCGCTCCTGCAGCGCCAACATCACGACCTGGAGCATGTCGTCCTGGGGGGCGGGCTTGCCGGTCCAGATTTCGAACTGGCGGGCGGCCTGGTGGACGAACATTTCGATGCCGGGAATGATCTGCGCACCGCGCTGTTTCGCCAGTTTCAGGAGTTGGGTTTCGCCGGGGTCATAGATCATGTCGAAAACGTAGCGGGCGTTGATTTCCTTTTCCTGCAGCGGAGTCTCGCGCGTGTTGCCCATGCCGACCGGCGTGGCGTTGACGATCACGTCGAAGGCGTACTTCTTGAGGTCGGCGCGCTTTACCGAGCGCGCATGGGCGCGGCGGGCAAGCTTCTGCGCCGGGGCGAGGCTGCGGTTCAGGATAAAGACCTCTGCTCCGCGTTCCTTGAGGCCGAAGACTGCCGCGCGGGCCGCGCCCCCCGCGCCCAGCACGAGGATCTTCGCATCCTGCAAGGTGCTCAGGCGGCGTTCGAGCGGGCGCACCACTCCGGAAGTATCGGTGTTGAAGCCGTAGAGTTTGCCGTCCTGGGCGCGAACCACGGTGTTGCATGCGCCGATCTTCGTGGTGTGAGAATCGGTGTTGTCGAGGTATGGAAGGATGGCTTCCTTGTACGGCATGGTCACGCTGAGGCCGTGGATGGGAATCTCACGCACGCAGTGCAGCAGATCCTTGAGCGTCTTGGCATGCAATGCCAGATAGACGGCGTTGACGTTCTCGCGGCGGAAGGCCGCATTCATAATGGCGGGCGAAAGCGAGTGCGCGACCGGGTCTCCGGCAACTCCGTAGACGCGCGTGGCGGCATCGACCTGTTCGATGCGGTAGACGCTGCGCAGCTCTTGCGCGGTGGCCTGGCCGGGCGCGGTTTCTTCCCCCGCGCCGACGGCGGCGAAGGTGAACACGCTGCCGGCCCGCACTCCGAGCACGCGGCTGATCAGGCCTTGTTCACCCATGCACACGCCGACCAGCGACTGGTTGTCGGCTTCACGCCCCAGAAACTGGATCATCGAAACGTTGTCGAAGAGAGTCTGAGCCGTGCTTACGACTTTGTAAAAGTCGGCGCCAAAAGCGCGCATCTTCTCCAGAGTTTCATCGAGCTTCTTGGTGCCGCGGAAGTCGTGAAACGAAAGAATTAAAGCCGAGCGGTCGCGCAGTTTCTGCAATTGCGCGGGCTTGCATTTCAGCGCCGTCTGGAGTTCGACGTCAACCAACTGGCAGCCGGCCGACGAGGCCTTCGAGAGAATGTCGAGTTGCGAAACGACGGAACCGCGAAACTTGCCTCCGCTCGTGACCCGCCGGCAAGTGGCGATCACGACGGTGCCGGGGTGGTTTTCGAGGAAATGTTTGACCTTGGGAAGCGCCAAAGCGGGTTTCGAAATGTAGTCCAACCTGAACTCCAGGAAGGAGTTATCGCGGACCAGGGCTTCGGCCTTCTCAACCAGTTCGGTGGAGTCCGATGCGGCGACGGCGACGCAGACACGCGGCAGCCGCAAGGGCAGCAGGCGGGGCGGATAACTCTTGGGGGCAGAAGTCATCGAATCAATAAGTTTGGCAAAGGTTCGGCGCGAATCTTACAGGGGTCGAATTCCAGATGCAACAGGGTATTCACAATTTGCGTGAAAAAACTGTTTCCACGCACGGACTGACACCCTCGTAACCTTGACCCCCTCTTACCCCCTTGTTACCTTCCATCTGAAGCTTTGCTTCCACGGTATTTGACTAGGGAAGGGCGCCGAGTGTGCCTGTTATCGGAGGTAACATGAAGAAAATAGGACTTTTAGTGTTGTTCGCCGCCACGGCGACGTGGGCTCAATCGGCGTCGGATTTGCCCCCGGCTGGTGCGCCTACCCCGGATGGAACGACTGCCACAACGGCTAGCTTCCCGATACAGCGGGTACAAATGCCCACCTACGCAGATATTTACTGCGCCGGTTTCATCAATCGGCAGACTTTGCCCGATGCCAACTTCGTGGCCGGAGGATTGGACACTCCTGAAACCACCAAATTCGTCAAGGACGACGTCGTCTATCTCGAGGGTAGAGGATACACGACGGGCGCAGAATATGAGATTATCCGCGCCTTGCGTGACATCAACGAGTATGAGGTGTTTCCCGGCCAAAGGAAGCTGCTGAGTGAGACCGGCCATCCTTACGAGGAAGTCGGCCGGGTCCGCATCATCGATACCCGCGGCAAGACTGCCATCGGCCACATCGAATACGCCTGTGACCCCATCAATCCAGGCGACACCGCGATTCCCTTCGCCGAGAAACCGATGGTGGCATTTCATGCGCCGGTGCGTTTTGACCGCTTCCTGCCCACTGGCAGTAAGGTCTCCGGCCGCATCGTAATGAGCAGGGACTTTGACTCGGAACTCGGTACCGGCCAGAAGATTTACATGAACGTGGGAGCGAACCAGGGTGTGAAGGTCGGCGACTATTTCCGCGCCGTGCGCACCTATGAGACGGACCTGAGAGATCCGGTGGATTCGCTGTCCTTCAAGGCTGCGCTCAGTGAAGACACGCAGGCAAAGCAGCCGTCGGTCGATCCGGGCCTGTGGGAGAAGTCCAACGGTCCGGTGATCCACGTCCGCAACCTGCCGCGCCGCGCGGTAGGCGAGATCGTCGTCATCGGAACCACGCCCACTACCTCCACGGGAATGATCGTATTCGCTATGGAAGATGTTCACGCCGGGGATAGCGTAGAACTGGACGAACAGAACCAATAACCTTCGCAAGCAGCACGCGCACACTCGAACCGGGGACGGGCAGCCGTCCCTGGTTTTGCGTTGGGCAAAGGCGAGGGCTAGCGGTCACGACTGGCTCACTCAGCGGTCTGGACTGGCCAGCAAGCGGTCTGGTTTAAGAACCGTCCGCCTATTTCACGGTGAGCCTGACTGCTTCGGTCTCAGTCAATGACGCTCCGGTAGCGGCTACGGTAATGTTGGAGCTGCCGGTAGCGGCGCCTGTTCCTTTGGCCAGAGTAAGAGTAGAGACTCCGCTTCCGGGTGAGGCTACGGTATGTGGGCTGAAGCTGGCCGTTACGCCCGTGGGCAATCCATGCACGGAGAGCGCGACGGAAGAACTGAATCCCCCCAAGGGGGCGGTAGTGAATTGCACCGTCCCCTTGGTCGTGGAGCTAACTGTTACGCCGGTCGCGCTTGCCATGAGCGAAAGGCCCGGGATGTTCACCGTAAGAGTTTCCTTCTGAGTGACGCCGCCACCGGTCGCGGTAACCGTCACCGAATAGGCCTTAGGAGCCAGTCTCAAGGCTGCCGAGAGAGTCATCGTAGTGGCTCCAGAGCCAGGGGCCGGGACCACGTTCGAAGGCGAGAAGTGCGCCGTCAAGCCGACGGGTAGTCCGGCCGCAGTGAAGGTTATGGCTGCATTGAAAGTGGAGTTCGGAAGGGTGGTGAGCGTGAGGGTTTTGGAGGTTCCTGGTGCAACGTTGGGCGACGCCGTCGAAGGCGCGATAGAAAACGTAGGAGCCGCCGCCACCTTGACGGAAATCGACTTCCGTTGCGTCACCCAACCGCCGGTCGCTGAGACCGTAGCCGTGTAGGTCCCCGCCTTGGCGCTGCTGGTTGCGGCCAGTTTGAGGACGCTCCTGCCCGATCCGAGAGCGGTAATCGTGGCTGGAGTGAAGATGCCGGAGACTCCTGTGGGCAGTCCGCTCACGGTCAACGCGATAGCCGCGTTGAACGTTGAATTCCGCCTGGTTGTGAGCGTGACCTCGTTCGAGTTCCCACCCGCCGTGATGCTGATGGAAGTTGCTCCCGCACCCAGCGCGAATGTTGGAGTCGCCTCAACCGTGACCGAGATCGACACCTGCTGCTTGGTAGAGCCGCTGGTGGCCGAGACCGTGGCGGAATAAACGCCCGGCGTGGCGCCGATGGTCGCTGTTAATTTAAGGACGCTGCCGCCCGATCCGGGGGATGGCAGACTGGCTGGAGTGAAAGCGCCTGTGACTCCGCTGGGCAATCCGGTAACGGAGAAGGCGACGGTTCCCTTAAAGCCTCCGCTGACCGCGACACTCAATGTGACGCTGTTGTTTGATCCTGGCATGACCGAGACGGAACTCGCCGAAGGCGTTACTTGAAAGCTGGGCACGATGATGCCATCACTCCAGTGGTTGACTAGGACCGAGGCGTCGACGGAGCCAAGCCCGGTGGCCTGATCGTACCCGGTTGTGGCGCTGAAGCCAGTTTGTCCGGGCACGCTGTTATTGCCGCTGGTGATGTCGTGAAAAACGGATGCGCCGCCCGTTCCCTGTTTGCTGGCGAGGGCATAGAACACGCTGTTGGCATTTCCTTGACGGGCTGTTGCGTGCTGTACCACCAGCGCCATGATGCCGGCAAACGAGGGCGAAGCCGCCGAAGTCCCGCCGACCACGTACAGTCCTCCGTTCTGATAAATGAGATAGCCGTCATGCCCCGCGGCAGTGAGGGCAACGTCAGGCACGTCACGCTTGCCGTCCGCTGGAACACCCGTACCTGCCTGCCAGGAGGGTTTTGCATAAATGCTGCTCGCACCGCCACCGGTCGCCCACAAACCGCCCCCGCCGCTTTCGTTCCAAACCACCTCCGGGATATAGCTCAGCGCCGACGACTGTGTGCCCGCAGCGTTGGAGGACGACCAATAGAGAGACGGATTCGATGTGTCGTGGAACTCCGTGCCGCCGACACACTCGCTGTAGGGAGAAGAGCACAGACCATTCACCGCGAGTCCATGGGTAGCCGATGACGCGGAGGATGCATCGCACCCGGCTGCCCCGCTATCTCCCGCGGAGACGAAGACGGTGATGCCTTGTGCGGCCGCCTGCTGCCACAGGCTGTTGATAAAACTGTTTCCTGAGGTACCGAGCGCGGCCTCGCACATGCCGAAGCTCATGCTCATCGCCGGCGCCAGATTGTGGCTCACAATGTACTGCGCGGAAAGATAAGTGCCGTCGCTGGAATTTGTGGACTTGGAGACGACAAACTGAATCGTGGCGTTCTTTGCCACGGCCCCGGACCACTCCACATCGAGATCCGCTTCCGTCTCTTCGCCGGTACTCCAGATTCCGGGGTCGGTTCCGTTGACGATGATCTGGGGATCGTTGGCGGGCAGCCCGAAGGATGTGCGGAACTGCCGCACGTCGGCGATGTTGATGTTTGAGCGTGCCACGATGGCGACAGACTGCCCGGAGCCATTGATGGACGCTTGATACAGTGGACCGAGATCGTAGATGGTGGCGAAATCTGCCGGAGCAAGGTAGTAGGAGCCCCCGCTGGTGAACTCGGGTGAGGGCAGGTGGGCTCCCGTGTGCATCGGTGCGCTGCGGAAGTCGTGCAGCGAGACGACGCCTCCTATCACTTGGGCGAAAGCCGCGGGGATTGACGGATCGGTTGTGTTGGCGTGGTGGACTTCATGGCCAATCTTGTAGGTGTGAATCCGAGTGTGGAAGGAGGATGCGACCTGCCCGGCAGTACCGCTGAATACGATGGAAAGCCGCCCCGCCGTGACCTCCTCCACCGTCATGCCGTGCCCCTGCAACCAGCCTGTGACCTGTGCCAAGTCGTCTTCGGAGACGCCGAAAATCTCGCCATATTGTTGCGGCGTAAGCCACTGATGATAGTAAGGCGACTCGGGATCGTGCTGCTCTTCCAGCAACTGGTCTAGGGTCTCTTGTTGCGTCTCGTCGGGCAGCAAAGTGAGCACCATCCGATCCATGGGGAAGTCAGCTGCGACCGCGCCGGTGTCGTACTGCGGAATGGCGAGGGGATGGCGGTTGCCATGCAAAGTTACGGTTTGTTCGTCATCCACGAAGCTGGTGATGCGGTCGTGAGGCTCCGCGAGCAGCGGATTCTGAGATTCCGCTGGAAGCTGAGCATTAGCAGGTATGTTCAGAGAAAGAAACGCACAGAGACTGGTTAAGACTAGGAATGAAATCGTGCGACTACGCATAACTGCGACGAACGGACGGTACATTCGGCCTCCGAGGCGAGATATGCCTCTAGTGCGTCATCGGCAGAAACGACGCGACACTGTAGGGATCAGCCCATCGTTCTAAGTAACCGGAGTAACCAGCTGGGGGGAACTGTCGGGAGGAAACTGAGGCGGCGAATGGGCCGGGGAATGCCGAGATCAGAAGGTTTTATCGCTGAATATTTCGGCGGTAAAGGCTTCGATGGTTGCGCCCTTTCGCCATGCGTCCAGGGGCAGGCCGGCTTTGCGGCAAGTTTGTTCGAAGAACGTGGTGCGGTTCCAAGTGTGTTCGACCGGGACCTGGGGCAGCAGCAGGCCTCGGTGGCCATGCTGGCTAATGAGCAGACCGTGGTGGCCGACTTCGATTTCTTCGGCGGGAACCGGCTGTGGGGGCGAGAGAATACTCAGCTCGATTTCGAGATAAGGAGCCTCGTCGGCAGTGACGGGGGAAAAGCGATTGTCGTCGAACGCGGCGGCACGCGCGGTTTCCGCGACGGCGCGATAGGCTGAGCAGGTGGGCAGCACATAGCCGACGCATCCGCGCAATTCTCCGCCCAAGTACAGCGTCGTAAACGCGCCACGTGGTTCGGCGAGGTGCGGAGTCGGGGGATCGAAGGGAATCTCGCGTTTCTCCAGCGCAGTGCAAATGGAATCGTGCGCCAGGCGCAGCAGCAGGGTGCGCTCTTCCGGAGAGAACTCCTGTCGGGAGACCCCTGCCGAAGCGGCGATCGGCGGCGAATTATGTCGATGGGGCGACATCGGCATCGGCCGCTCGCGGCGTCGGCTGCGGCTTCGGGCGCCGGCTGAGAATGAAAGCTCGTCGGCGTCGGCGCTTGGAGACTCGCCCGTCAATCTTGGACCAGAAAGCGGCGAAGTAATCGACGGCCGAAACCAGCGAAACGCACACCACAAACCAGATGGCGGCGTAAGCGATCCAGTGCACGGGGAAAACGAAGTTCCCGTAGACTGGCCATTCCTTCCAGCGGTGGTCGAGAATAACCGCGACCACGGAGACGATCTGCACCACCATCTTGAACTTGCCCAGTTCGCTGGCTTCGATGGTGAAACCTTCCGACGCCGCGATGGAACGCAACCCGCTCACCAGGAACTCGCGGCCAATGATGATGACGGCGATCCAGGCCGGAACCAGGCTGGGATTAAACTGCACCAGCACCACGAACGCGGCGGCGATCAGCAGTTTGTCCGCCATGGGGTCGAGCAGAATGCCCATGGTCGTGATCTGGCCACGCTTGCGCGCCAGGTAACCATCAATGCCATCGGTCATCGATGCGGCGATGAATATCGCCGATGCCAGCAATTCCTTGGCGCCGTGATCGCTGCTGAAGTGATTGCTAGACAAGATCCAAAGCAGCAGAGGAATACTGCAGATGCGGATCAACGTGATGGAGTTAGGCAGGTTCACCACAGCTCAGCAAGGTTTCCGGAAGGCGGCCGGAAGACAATTGTGATTATCCTCCACGCTGAGAGGGAACGCAATCAACGGGATGGTAGTTTGTGCACGGGAGTCCTGGGGAGGTTCCGGAGTGGAATCTGCTCGCGATTATTTTGGTGTGGCGGGAGTCGTTGCACCCGGCTTCGGCTGCTTGGCGATAATCTGATCTTTGATCTTGTCGTAAGCCGCCTGCGGAATAATTTTCTTATGCACCAGATCAAGCTTTGTGCGATAGGGACGGCCCGCAATGATTTTTTGTGAATAAGCATCGCCGATCCCGGGCAGGGCCTTGAGTTGATCGGCAGTCGCGGTGTTGATGTCGAGTTTGTCTGCGGCCGCGGCCGGCGGCGCTGCGGCTGCATAACCGTGCGCGGGCGCAACAGCGCGCAACATCAGGGACACAAGCAGCAAAGGCAATATCCGCGCGAATAGTCTCTTGGCGCGCAAGCTCATAATTTCTCCCTCCGCGAATCCTCAGCACTCCGCGCCGCAAATCCTTCGCTTTCTTAACCGGCAACTGGGTACTGACAACTGGCAACTGGTTTTATGCGTAAATCCCGCGCTGGCGGATGGTATAAGCCACGCGGTCGATCGCCAGCATGTAGGCTGCGATGCGATTGTTCACCTTGTGGGTCTCGGCATAGCGCACCACATCGCCGAATGACGAGATCATGATCTCTTCCAGTTGCTCGTTGACTACGGACTCCTTCCAGAAGTAGCCCTGGCGGTCCTGCACCCACTCGAAGTACGAAGTCGTTACGCCGCCGGCGTTGGCCAGGATGTCTGGAATCACGAACACTCCCTTGTCGGTTAAAACATCATCTGCGGCCGAGGTGGTGGGACCGTTCGCGCCCTCCGCCAGGATGCGGCACTTCACCCGGTCGACGTTGCGCGAGGTAATGACATTTTCCGTCGCAGCGGGAATCAGAATCTCGCAATCCGTGGTGAGCAACTCCGCGGCATCATACGCTTCTGCGCCCGGGAAGCCGTGCACGGTTCCGTTTTTCTGGCGATATTCGACCAAGCCGTTCAAGTCGATTCCGTTCTTGTTGTAGAGGCCGCCGCCCACTTCCGCGATACCCACAACCTTGTATCCGGCCTGGTGCATGAGTTGAGCGGCATTCGATCCCACGTTGCCGAACCCCTGCACAATTACGCGGCTGCTCTCGCGCGACAGCCCCAGCTTCTTGATCGCTTCATCGCAGACGACCATCACTCCGCGGCCGGTAGCCTCGCGGCGTCCGCGGGAGCCGCCGATATTGATGGGCTTGCCGGTTACGCACGCGGTCACGGTCTGCCGCATGTGCATGGAGTATGTATCCATCATCCATGCCATGATCTGTTCATTCGTGTTCACGTCCGGCGCGGGCACGTCTTTTTCCGGTCCGATGAATTCGATCAGCTCCGAGGTATAGCGCCTTGTCATGCGCTCGATTTCGCCCATCGACATCTTGTGCGGGTCGCAGATCACCCCGCCCTTCGCCCCGCCAAAAGGAATGTTGACCACAGCGCACTTCCAGGTCATCCAGCTGGCCAGCGCGCGCACTTCATCGAGCGTGACGTCTGGCGCATAGCGGATGCCGCCTTTGGCCGGCCCGCGCGCAATCGAGTGCTGCACGCGAAACCCGGTGAACACCTCGAGATGCCCATCATCCATCTGCACCGGAATGTAGACCGTGAGTTCGCGGTTGGGATACCGCAGAACCCGCCACAAGCCGTCGTCAAGATTGAGCTTCTGCGCAGCCAGGTCAAAACGCGCCCGCTGCGACTCCCATGGGTTGCTTTCTTTGTCGATGTGCAGTGGAGCAGTCATCGTAGTCATAAGAGTGGTCTCCGGAATGATTGCGATTCGAGGTTTTGGCCGGCGCCGGGACGAGTTCCCGGAGTAATCGGGCAAACGTTCAGAGTATATGAGCCGGGACGGCACGGAAGCAAGGCTCGGAGGGTATAGGTAGTGTCTGAAATGACACGGCGAAGGTCATGCCACAGCGTTTAAGACAGTACCCGGTATAGCAGTGGTAGTGGGCCCGACCCACTACCACAAGACGGAGTTCCAATTCAGGATGCGTTCTGTCCCAAGCTCCTTGACTGATGTCAATAAGCCTCGGTCTTATTTGATGTCCTGCCACCCTGCCCCCGAGCCAGAGCCTCCGAGGCAAACATATAGCGTATCGTTGCTTCCGCTTGAGCCAGAGGTGTTTGAGTATAAGCTTCCCGCGGTACAGGAGGAGCCTACCGTTAACGACGCGGAACCAACGCTCCAATTGGGCCAATTCGGGCTGGTGGTGAACCTCGAATATCCAGCATTTGAGACCGCTTCACCCAGGACGTATATGCCGACGTGAGCGTCGGAGACCGAAGTAGAGGATACTTCATCCCTGATGATGTCGCCCCCTGAACTTGAGTTTGTCGCGCCAATAATGCTGGCGTCCGTAACCACATTCGAGGAGCTACCGCAAGAAATGCCGGCGCATAGGTGAATGAGGTTCCCACTGCCGAAAGCCCCGCTGATGTTTAACAGAGTGTTACTTTGTGCCGAACCGTTGGCGCCAACCTGGATGCCGTCCCCGAAACCGGTAATGAAGACATCCTCAATCGAGTTGCTGGGAGAATCTACGTTCACCGCAACGCTGGGAATTGTCGTGGATAGATTCGAACACGTGAGTCCATGGATTCCTCGCGTGGGTGCGCCGATAATTTGGGCGCAGACTGTAGTGCCGGCTGGCGTGACGCCGCTGGGGTATTCGAAGCGGATATTGGTATAAGGCCCGGAGTTTTGAGCGCCCATACTTCCGCTTGCGCCTACCTGAAGGCCCGTTCCCTTTACCCGATAGAACGTTACGCGGTTCACGTAACTCAGCTCCTGGGAGTATTGGTTTTGAATGCCGATAACTCCTGCGACGTTGGCTCCGTCGATGCGCAAATCTTCAACTGCAACGTCATTGCATACGTTGCTGGTCGCCGGGCACGGAACGGGCGTGCCGCTCGATCCGCCCATCTCAATCATCGGACCGGACACGCCAGGCCCAGCTTGCAGGGTCGTAACGAACGTATCATTGGCCCCCGAGCCAACGCCAATGATTCTCGTTCTGTCAGGCAGCACCCAGGGAGTTGCGGTGGACTTTAGACCGATGGTTCCCGCCGGAAGCAAAATAACCGCGTTGGGAAATGAAGTGAAGGATTGCTGCCCGGAGGAACTGCTCCATGGGCTGTAGTTACAGGTAAGGGCTCCCGAGGACGAGCTCGAATTGCTCGTATTGATGCCACGCGCGTCGATGACCCCGGCGCCGTTGTATGGGGACAGGGTCAAAAGATACAGAGCGTAGTTTATCCTGAAGCAAACGTCATGGGTTGCGGTACTGGGGAGTACGCTGGCGTCTATGAAACTCGACGAGCCCACAATGGACGAATTTGTCGTACCGCTGTAGACGGCATTGTTTCCAGCGGCCTGAGCCGCGGCCCGATTCGGTGCCACTAACAACCAGGTCAGAAGGAGGACGGAGGTCGTACGCAGGCAGTGGGAGGCTGTAAGCTTTCTTGCGGTTTTCATCAGATTTCTCCTTGTGATAGTGGGCGCAACGGCCCGATCTTTGTTTGGAATTTCCACGCAGTTCACGACTCGGTGGCTACCTACGCTGCCACCAACGCTACAAGGATTGCAATTCGCTAAACCTAGGGTCACAGTTTTACTTAATGTTCATCCAGGTAGAGCTTGCGGCAGGCCCAAGACATACCCACAAGGTGTCGTTGGCGGCGCCGCCGTTGGTTTGATTGGAGTACAAACTTCCCACAGGACAGCCTCCGCTCGCCGTTGTTGGCGTGCCACTTCCGGTGAGCCAGGTTGGAGCCACAGTCGTCGAGGTGGACGCTGGGCTATGCGAAGAAGTTGTGAAACGCGAAATCCCTGCATTCGTCGTGGTATCGCCCAGGGCATACGTTCCGACAGTAACTGGGGTCATGTTGGTGATGGGCGGGCCCTGAAAAATTGTGTCGGTAACGTCGTCTTCCAGGGCGTTCGTGATACCGCCGCCACCATTGGTGTGCTCCGTAAGCAGGCCAAAGATGGTCTGATCGCCCACCGTTATTGTGCTTCGGCTTGCGCACGGCGACGTGCTCGGTGAGAAGGAACCGCAGATTTCAACAAGGTTCATGACGGGCCCAGCTCCGTCGCCTGCGTCGTTGTTGACGAGCGTATTGCCGTACACGTTCACGTCCGATTCGGTTCCAATGGCAATGCCGTCATAGAAGCCCTCGACGTGGAGGTCCTCGATGCTGTTGCCAGACCCGTTCAGCCGGATGCAGACGGCCGGATCCGTACTGTTCGAGCCTCCGCCACAACTCGATGTTTCCTTGCACACACAGGTCATGCCGTGGATGCCATGGGTCGAGGATGCTTCAAGATCGACGCATTCCCCTTGTTTATAGGGTTGGCAGGTTAGATTCGAATACGGACCCGAACCCTGCGTCGCAGTGGCAGCGGCTATGTACAGTGCCGCGCTCGCTCCCGTACCCTGGAAATGCGTAAAAGTTACGTGGTCCACATAGCTCAAGTCGCCAGCGTACTGGTTCGATATCCCCGGCACCGTCAGCTCGTTTCCATCGAGGATCAATTGTTCAACAGATACACCAGAACAGGCGGCCGTGCAGAACTGAATCATCACCGCCAGGCCAGAAGCTCCCGCCTTCAGAGTACTTCCAACGTTGTTGGTTTCGTTATTGATCTCGCCAATGACTTTGGTTTGCCCAGGCAGTACCCATGCAGCGCTGGCCGAGGTGATGGTGATCGTGCCCCCTGGCAGCAAGACGGTGGAGGGAACAGTTACGCCGTTCCATGGATTGACCGAGCAGTTCATGGAAGAGTTCAAAGAGTTGATCCCGCGAGCATCCACAACCGCTCCAGTGGATGGGTAGTTATTGGTTAGAGCTGTGTTTATTCGCGTGCAAACGTCGGTTCCCGT
This sequence comes from Acidobacteriaceae bacterium, assembly GCA_003140075.1. Classification (GTDB taxonomy): domain Bacteria; phylum Acidobacteriota; class Terriglobia; order Terriglobales; family Acidobacteriaceae; genus Sulfotelmatobacter. The sequence goes on from PLIO01000120.1 coordinate 33,525, forward strand.
TCCCGCAGCCCCGAAGAGGCTTGCATCGATGAAAGCGGACGAGGCCGCCATTGTTGTCGAACCGGAACAAGTCGCGTAGATAGTGTTATTCCCCAACTGTGGAGTCGGACAGGTTTGAGCCTCCGCCTGGGGGGAACGGAGCGAAAGCCCAGCCGCGAGAGCGGCGATGGCGATGCCGGAGAAGATACCACGCACCTCTGAGTTTGTGATCCTCACGTTATCCTCCTGAGAGTGTTGAATGTGTGAGTGAGCAAGAAAAGGCTCTGGTGATAGTTTTAAGCTGACTGCAGCGAGGCAGTAGGGTACATGAAATCCGGATGTGCAAAGAGGAAGGCTTGCTTTAGTTCGCGATTCGTAAAAAGCGAGGCAGCGCCGCCATTTAGCGGTTGGAAAACCTAAAGCACGATTTCCATCCCCTCAGCCGCCGCCCGCACTTTGGGATAGTAGTTGCGCGCTTCTTTCACGACTTTGTCGATGACAGCGTCGGTGTGCTCGGGATCGTGATGGAAGAGGATAAGTTCCTTAGCGCCGCTCTCCATCACTACGTTGACCGCTTCCCGCCAATGGCTGTGCCCCCAGCCGCGGCGGCGCGCTTCGTATTCCTCCGGAAGATACTGCGCATCGTAGATGAGGATGTCCGCCCCTTCGGCCAGCTTGCGCACGGCCTTGTCGAAGTCGGGATCGCCGGGCTCGTTGTCGGTGGCGTAGACCAGGATTCCATCTTTCGTCTCCAGCCGGAAGCCCATGCATCCCTGCGGATGGTTAAGCCACGCAGTCTGTAGCTGGACGCCGTCCTCGATCGTAATGCGGCCGCTCTCGATATCGTAGAAATCGCGTTGCGCCTTCATCTCGTCGATTTTTACCGGGAAGTAAGGCGCCGCCATCTGATCGGCCAGCACCTGCTTCAGGCTGCGCGTTCGTGCGGAACACTGAAAGTGGAAGCGGTTCTCCGCGTTGGCATATAAAGGCCGGAAGAACGGCATGCCCTGTATGTGGTCCCAGTGAAAGTGCGAGACGAAAACGTGCGCGGAAAACGGCCGCTCGCCGAATTCGCTTTGCAGTTGCTGGCCGAGCACACGGAATCCCGTGCCGCAATCGAAGATGTAGATGCGGTCGCCGAGGCGCACCTCGACACAGGAGGTGTTGCCTCCATACCGCATATTCTCGGGTTGTGGCGTCGGCGTGGAACCGCGCACGCCCCAGAACTTGATCCGCATAGGTTCGTGAACCGCACGAGGGCCCGATTGCCTGGTAACTTCCTTGTATCTTCCGATGATAGCGTGCGCCCGTCAATTGCCGGATTGGTTCACCCGGTTACTATATTGCAGACGGTTTCATGGGATAGCGAGAGTACGCTGGGCGCTGACCGCGCGAGTGGGGAGTCCGGCTAAGTTCCTTGTTTTAAAGTGCTTGAGCCAGAAACGAATCGAGGTCATCCCCGCCCGGCAGCGTCTACCCTATAATTTAAGCTCGCGGAGGCGGTGCCAATCTGTGCGTGCATCACCCTGAACGCAGCTTAATCTATCCCATGATGAACCCCGACTTTAAGGAATTCTCGCGCCTCGCGCGTTCGGCAACGCTGGTGCCGGTGGTGAAATCGGTGAGCGCCGACCTGCTCACCCCGGTATCCGCTTTCTTGACTATCGCGGAAAGAGAGCCGCACGCGTTTCTGCTGGAGTCGAACGAGCGCGGCGAGCAGATCGGCCGCTACACGTTCCTGGGAGCACGCCCTTACATGCGTCTGCGGGCGCGCGGCCCTGCCATCGAGATCGAACGTGGACGCCACCGCGAACGTCATGAAGGCAGCGTCTTTGAGTTCGTGAAGCTTTTGCTGAGCGAGCACCGACCGGCGACAATTCCCGGTCTGCCGCCGTTCACCGCCGGCGCCGTGGGCTATTTTTCCTACGACGCAGTGCGGCAACTGGAAAAAATCGGCGAACACGCCAAAGACGATCTTTTCATGCCGGATTGCGAACTGATGTTCTTCGACCGCCTGCTGGCCTTCGATCACCTGCGCCATCAGATCCACATCATGGCTGCGGCGGACGTTTCGCGGGAGAGTCCCCGGCACGCCTACGACCGCGCCGTGCGCGACATTGCCGCTCTCGAAAAGAAACTGGCTTCGGGGTTGCGCCCGGCGATGTGGCACAAATCCCCCAAAGCGAGGCCGGCAACGCTCAAGATCCATGCCGGAACTTCGCGCGCAAAATTTCTGCGCAGCGTCGAGCGCTGCAAGGAATACATTGCCGCGGGTGACATTTTTCAGGTGGTGCTGTCGCAGCGGCTCGACTTCATTCCTGGCATCGAGCCGTTCGACCTCTACCGCGCCCTGCGCCAGGTGAACCCCTCGCCCTATCTTTATTTCCTGCGAATGGGCGAGACGCAGATCCTCGGCTCTTCCCCCGAAATGCTGGTGCGTGTGACCGGACGCAAGCTGGAGTACCGTCCCATCGCAGGCACACATCCGCGCGGGCGCGACGAGGCCGAAGACCTGCGCCTGGAAGAGCAGATGCGCAACGACGAAAAGGAACGCGCCGAGCACGTCATGCTGGTCGACCTTGGCCGCAACGATCTTGGCCGCGTCAGCGAGTACGGCTCCGTGAAAGTAAAAGACCTGATGTACGTGGAGCGCTACTCTCACGTGATGCACCTGGTCTCGGCCCTGGAAGGCACGCTGCGCAAGGATCTCGGCGCAATCGACGCCTTTGCCGCATGTTTTCCCGCGGGAACGCTGAGCGGCGCGCCTAAAGTTCGCGCCATGCAGATCATCGAAGAGCTGGAACCCGTGCGGCGCGGCATCTACGGAGGGTCAGTGCTCTACGCCGATTTTGCCGGCAATCTGGATTCGTGCATCGGCATTCGCACTATGCTCATGCAAGGCAAGCGTGCATATTTGCAGGCGGGAGCAGGGATCGTCGCTGATTCTGACCCAGCCAGCGAGTTTCAGGAAAGCATCAACAAGGCGCAAGCGCTGTTAAGGGCGGTGGAGATGGCTAGGAGCGGAGATTAGCGGTCAATGGGCGACGGCAGATCGGCCTTGCGGGATCTCTGGAATCGCTATTCCGTGTTGAGACATGAGGATAATCCCATATGCGATGGGGACAATAACTGCCAACCCCGAGTTGTATGTAGCTGTGTGTTCCTCAACTTGCGCCAGTCTGGTCGCAGAGCACACACCGATCACGTGGCCCGTCGAGACACCATAAACCGGCCCACCGCTGTTTCCGTGATTGACACGCATGTCTGCCTCGTACAGATCGAAGGTTACACGCACTTGCAACTGGTCAGTCCCCGAGTTGAAGTAAGTTGGCAAGTCGAAATCTTTCGAACTGTGGACAGAAGCGACAATCCCACTGTTAGTGTCTAGGACGGTTTGTTCAAGAGGGTAACCGGAGATGGCTATCGACTCTCCCTCACGCAGCTTGCGGTCTGATAGCTGTGCAATTCCAGGTCGCTCCAGATCGACTTTCTTTCCATTCAGCGTGTATCCGGAGTCAATTGGCGTTCTGAAAGGATTTTGCGAGAGCTTCAATAGGGCTACGTCATGTGTTGCGTCTGACTGGACAACCTCGGCCCCCACGAAAGTGAAATTACGTCTCGTGTGAGTCTGGTCCGTCACCGTGTGGACGACCGGGAAACCGACGGTTAACTGCTGTCGTGCCAGGGGCAGTAGCTCGTTCTCCGTTGTGCTTTGAACAGATGTGGCACACGGCTCCACAACGTGTGCTNNCTCGCTGACTAAGAAGCCTGTCCCTCCAAAACGCCTTACCTCCATCCCGTACGAGCACTCTCTAACAACCCGAACGACTGCAGAGCGCACCCGGTCGATTGTGTCCGGGAGACTCTGGGATACGCCGTATGGCACACTCGACCAGCTGACGGGCAGCAGGATCGCCGTTAGCACGAACCGCAGAACGATCTTCTCCGTCGGCTTATCGAGTTTCATGTCCATATCCTCTTAGTCCGGCTTCAGCACTCGACAGTAGCTAGTTCCTGACCGTCATGGTCTCGGAGTCAGCGGCCTTCTTACCAGTAACTCCTTCCAACGCAGCTAGAATTCCTCGATAGTCGTTCTTGTCACATTGGATTGCGAGCCCGCCTTTCTTGTCGCCGTCGGCCCACGTCAAGCCCACGAAGTGCTTCTTAGACTTCGTAAGTGCCATCAACCCACCAATGCCAAAGGAGACGACAGCCAAGCCGATCGCAGCGCCCACGCGGCGATGAACGTCCTGTCCGTAGGTTATCTCGGTCACAGCGAGTGCGGGAATGACTAACACGTCTTGCTTGTTCTGCGTAAACCGAATTTGATTCGAGTCTATGTGGATCTTCAGACTAGCTCCGGTTTTGATTCCTTGTACTGAGCCCCCGTCGTAAGAGACTCCGTAACCGCTGTCTCCGCCAAACGCCATGGTTGAAATCGCGACGCAGAGTAACAACACAAGTGTTTTTTTCATGGGTGCCTTTCTTCTGGCTTGAGTGTGCCCTGGCGAGCTGTTTCAGGAGTGTGACATCCGTCACAGGGCCCGTGTGGATTTCCCAGAATGGCAGTGATCAGTAGCAGTTGTCAGCGGCAAGATACTTACCGCTTGCCTGTCAGAAGACTCTGGTCAGATTTCACTAAAAGGAAGGTTCGACCACTGCCAGAAAATTCTCCACGAGGTTTTTCCCCGCATCCGTCAGCACGCTCTCCGGATGAAACTGCACTCCCTCCACGGCAAACTTCCTGTGCCGCAATCCCATGATGGTGCGGCTTCCATCTTTCTCCGTCGTCCAGGCGCTGACTTCCAATTCCTCCGGCAGATCTTTTTCTTCCACAATCAGCGAGTGGTAGCGCGTGGCCGTCATGGGTGTGGGCAGACCGCGGAAGATGCTTTTGTTATCGTGCATGACCGCGCTGGTCTTGCCGTGCATCAGGTGAGGAGCTCGCACCACCCGGCCGCCAAAAGCCGCGCCGATGGCCTGATGTCCCAGGCAGACTCCAAGGACGGGCACTTTACCCGCGAAGTGCCGGATCAGATCAATGCTGATGCCTGCGTCCTGCGGCGTGCATGGACCGGGAGAGATCACGATGCGCTCCGGCTTCATAGCTTCAACTTCAGCCACCGTCACTTGATCGTTGCGGCGAACCTCAACCCGCGCCCCGAGTTCCCCGAGATACTGAACCAGGTTATAGGTAAATGAATCGTAGTTGTCGAGAACGAAGACCACAGACTAAAGCACCGTCCGACCTCCAGTTTACACGCAGGTTGCAGCTGGTAACACGAGCCATGCCGCCGGAGGAACTAGATCGATTGGCGTGGCGCGCTATGGCTGGATGGTAACAAGCGCCGCACTGACAGACGGAAGAGCGATCGTATACACGCCGCCAGCCGGTTGAGTGATCTCCGCATACGCCGTTCCTTGCGCCGTCCCGTCCACGCTGCCGTCGAACGTCTGCCCACCCAGAGTCACGCCTGTAGTTGAGGAATAGGACGGCGCCGTCAGCCGGGTCACGGTGGCCTGCTGGTATCCGCTGAGGGCGACGGAAACCGGGCCGCTCGCGCTTTGGTCTTTGTTCAATAACAGGAGACGAATTGTCTGATTTGCGTCGATCGTCGCCCATGCTTTGATGTTCGCCTGTGTGGTGAGTGTGACCGGCAATAACTGCGCGTTATTCTGAACACTCTGCGCAAACAGCAGGAGCCCGTAGTAGAGCGGGTTGATGTTCCGGACAGCATAAGTCGTCACGCCGTTGCCGCCGACGGTAGGCGTGAAATCGAATGGCGTGTAGGCATTCGGTGTGTTCGGATCACCGGGTGCGAAGAAGTTGACACCGCTGACTCCCACATTGGCGTACGAAAACGAGATATCCATGGCCCACAGGGCCGAACTGAAACTGTTACTCACGCCCACCTGGCCGCCGCAGTTGATGGAGTTGAGCTCGCCAATCCGGAACGGGATTCCCGCCTGCTTCGCCGCAGGCAGGTACGGCGGTATTCCCACTGGGCCGGTGAGAGGCTGCGTGTCCCCATCGACAGCCGGTTCGGTGAGCAGATAGTCGCCCGGTTCCGTTGATCCGTTACAGGCTGTTCCGGAGTAGTGATGGACCGTCACGATTGCGATGGTTGACGCCTGCGTCGAGATGAAGGAGTCCAGGTTATTCATGAAGGCGGAACTCAACCCGGCCCAGACAGGAGCGGACAGCTTGATGCCGCCGGAGGCGGAAACCAGGGCCGGAGCAAACTCCTGATACTGCGCGAGGTAGTCGCTGTAATCGGCTTCATAAAGATCAGGTTCGTTTCCCAGTTCGATAGCCTGCAACTGATTGCCTGGCAAGCCTGCCACTAATTGTTCCGCTTCGCCCGTCGCGGTCGCCACATCATCGTCCACAAAGTCCACCCCCGCGAAAAACTGCGCGCCGAGATCCCTGCTCACCTGGGAAAGAGCCGACAGGTTGCCGGCACTGTAGACATCCGAATTCCCGCCGTCGGCCAATTCTCGTATCAGCAGAGGAGCATTGCCGTACTGTGCCAGGTTCCTGAGCAGTTGCTCGTAAATCGGGTTGACGTTCGTCGAGGAAGTTCCCACCATGGCAAGCGTATCTCCCATTGTTTGCCCGATGCTCAGGAAGTTTGCCGGGATCGGCTCGGTCGCTGACATCGCATCGACCTGTACGCCGGCGATTTGAGATGCCGGCGTCACGGTGACCGTTGCGCTCTGTTGGGCGGATCCGCTCGCATTCGTCGCTGTAAGCGTGTAGGTGGTCGTCGCCGCCGGCGTCACAACAACGGAAGCTGAAGATGTCGCTGGCGCCGCAGTTACATTGCTTAGCTGCACGGACATGGCGCCGGTTACTTGCCACGCCAGGGTACTGATCTGCCCTGACGTGATTTCAGCCGGACTGGCGGCGAAAGCGGTTATGACCGGGGCGGATGAGGTTTGCTGCGAAGCCGCACCACCGCCGCAACCAGCGAGAAAAATTGCAAGAAACAGTAAAGCGGCCGCCGAAAGCCCCGCGCGCACATGGAATAAATTCACTCTCGACAAAGAGCACCCTCGCAGCCTGGATAGCCGAACACGTCGGTTACTCCCTGAGTTTCGCGAAGACCTTCTCCGGCTCAGCCAGAGAATTTGAAACAGTTAATTCTAATCCCGCTCCCCGCCCCAACGTGCCACTCGACTCCCCAAGGGTGGTATTGACGGGACACACCGTTAACCGTCATTCTTTCAGCATACGTTGGAAGCATAGGTCTGACGCCACTTCATTAGCTTGGAGAAACGCATGGCAGAAGCCCAGCAGGAGAAAAGGGCTGCACGACGTTTCGCGCTCCGGATTCCCGTAGCCGTCGCCCGCGACGAAAACTCAAACCACAACGAATCAGCTCAAATCCGCGACGTGAGCGCGCGCGGCGTTAGCTTCTATTTGGATTCGCCCATCGCGCAGGGTTCGCCGATCGGCTTCACCCTCACGCTCCCGCCCGAAATCACTTTGACCGAAAGCATTCGCGTGCAATGCAAGGGCCGCATCGTGCGGGTAGAGGACGCGGCCAACGATGGCAAGATGGCCGTGGCCGCGGTGATTGAAGAGTACGAATTTCTTCCCGGAACCTGAAGCCGAAGCGGCCCGCGCTTCCCATTCTTCATGAATCACCTGCGCGAGGGAGTCTCTGATTGCCCTTGCCGCCCTTCTCCACGTTTCCCACAAATGATAAGGTTCCTTTTAGAAGGTTCTAAGGGGATTTCTTTGCCACGACCCGGCGTCCAATTGGTTTGTGTTGCGCTGCTGGCATGGCTGGTGGTCCCTGAGGCGATTGCACAAGACGCCGTGCCGGATGCAACTCACCAAGGGTCCAGCGTCCCCAACCCCGTGGCCGCAGTTGTAACCAGTGTTCGCGTTGTACACGAGCGCGGCGTTCCTGCGCTCGAAGTTCTCTCCACCCGCCCCGTTGTGCCAACGATTCAGCTTCTCGGCTCACCCCCGCGCTTGGTCNNCTGCAGGAAAACATTCTGGCCATCCGCACCGAGCAATTTCAAAAGGACCCTCCCATCACGCGGATCGTCCTGGACCTCCTGGCTTCCTACGGTTACACCTGGGATGAAGCCGGAAATCGCCTCATGGTGCGTTTAAAGCCTGCCGGGGATTCGAACCCAGACCCGAAGACCGCCAGCAAGAAGTCGCCGTTCCAGCCGCCGGCCGTGCTGTCGCTGGCCCCAGCCTCAGCCCCCGAGATTGTGCCCGTGGCCGGCGCTGCTGGCGACATCACGCTCGCCGGGAGCCGGATCGCTGCGGGATCGTCTCTGACCGCCGGCACCGATACCGCAGTCCTGCAATTGTCCAGAGGCGGCGAGGTCCGTATCTGTCCCGGCACAACCATCTCGGTTACGCCTTCGAAGAATGCCAAAGACCTGATGCTGGGTATGAGCACCGGCGCGCTGGAGACGCATTACGTGCTCGACGCCTCCGCCGATACCGTGCTCACTCCGGACTTCCGCATCTTATTTGCGGGGCCGGGAGAATTCGACTACGCCATCAGCACGGACTCGCACGGCAATACTTGCGTGCGCGGGCTGATGGGCAACACTTCTTCGGCGATTGTTTCGGAGTTGATGGGCGACCGGGTCTATCAGGTAAAACCCACCGAGCAGGCCGTTTTTCGCTCCGGGAGGGTCGACAAGGTGGATAGCAACGTCCCGCTGGAATGCGGTTGCCCGCCGCCGGTTCCCGTGATTCGAGCGGCAGCGCCTGGTGGGGCAGCGACGACGGAAGACGAGTTATCCGCGAGCGCGAAACTCACGCCCGGAGACGCCTCATTGGACTCTACGGCCAATACGACCGCCGGGAAGCAGCCCACCCTTAGCCAAACGCTTTCCAGCGGACCCGAAACCCAACCCCTGCCACCTTCCCAGCCTGGCGAAACGCATGTTCAGGTGGACGCTCCCTTTGTCTTCCGTGCCCGGAAACACCCTGCCGTAGCGCCCGTGCCCGCGGATGAGGTTGCAGCTCTCCCCGTGACGGAACGGTTAGCCGCACCGGCCCAGCTCGAGATACAGATCCAACCCCCGCCCGCGGCTCAGATCAGTGCGCAGCCGAAGCCAGAGCGCCGCGGCATATTGCGGCGCATCGGAAGGTTTTTCGTCGCCATCTTCAGCTGAAAACGTGCGCCGACGGTCGGCGTCAGTAACACTATCCGCGATTGATAACCCGCCTGAGCGGTTCCACCTTCTCCCGCGCCGAATCGCGCAAGTCTTCCGCCAGATCGACGCCGCGCTCGGCCACGTCGCGCACCCGTTCCTTCGCGTCGCGGACGCGGTCCTTGGCCTCTTCCGTCCAATCCTGCAGCGTTTCCTTGGCATCTTCGTAGCCGCGTTTCAGATCGCGACGGAACTGCTTCCCCGTCTTGGGAGCGAGCACGAGCGCCGCTAGGGCTCCCGCCCCGAGTCCAATCAGAAAGAAAGTGACCGCAGTTCCCACGTTGTTTTTGTCAGAAGATTCATAACGTCCAAAGCGCATAATGTTGACCTCATTTCCTGCCCAACGAAAACCACGGCGCATACTCACGCCTGCGGTATCTCAACACCTAATGATTCTAGTCCTGCGGCCGGGGATCGCGCACTTGTCCGGGCGAAGCTACGGGTGCTATGCCATGAATTGCACCACGGAAAGGTTTTCTTTCTCGCCCACCGAGTGTAGAATCAGACTTTCGGTCCTCGTGTGCGGCGGAAAATGTGGCCTGCCCGTCCTTCGGCGCGCTTCACTCGCTCAGGACAAGCTCTTCCGTCAGCTCAGCAAACCGCACTTATTTGAAGGAGATTGTTTCAAGCAATGTCGATCCCTGCCACCCAACTGCGCCCCGGCATGATCATCAAGCACAACAATGATCTGCACTCCGTATTCGCCGTCGAACACCGCACTCCCGGCAACCTGCGCGCCTTCATCCAGGCCAAGCTGCGCAACCTGCGCACCGGCGCCATGTTCGAGCATCGCTTCCGCTCGCCTGACCCCATCGAGAAGGTCAACGTGGATGAGGTTGATATGCAGTTCCTCTACGCCGACGGCGACAACTACTACTTCATGGATACGGCGAACTACGAGCAGACGCACCTGACCAAAGAGATTCTGGGCGACGCCGTCGATTACCTGATCGCCAACCTCGAAATCAAAGTTGAGTTCTTCGATGGCAAAGCCGTGGGCATCGAGCTGCCGCAGACCGTCGAACTCACCGTGGTCGAGACCGAGCCCGGACTGAAGAGCGCCACCGCTTCCAGCGTCACCAAAGCCGCGAAGACCGAGACCGGCCTGGTGGTGCAAGTGCCGCCGTTCATCAATGAGGGCGAGAAGATTAAGGTGGATACGGCCGAGGGCGTCTATCTGTCGCGAGCGTAGGTTTTAAGTCAAAATGCAAAGTCAGAATGCAGAAGTAAACCCAGTCCTGTCTTACTTCTGCATTCTGACTTCTTACGTCTTCATTTCCGAGCATGACCTCTACTGACAAGCCGATCGAAGCTCGCCGCTTCGTGGTCCGCGGACGCGTGCAGGGCGTCGGCTTTCGTTGGTTCGTCGAACGCGAGGCCCACATTCTCGGCATCGCCGGCTGGGTTCGCAACAACTCCGACGGCAGCGTCGAAGTCCTGGCTCACGGCACCCGCGATCAACTTCTAGGATTGCGCTCGCGCCTCCGCCAGGGACCCCGCGCCGCCCGCGTCGACGCCGTCGAAGAATCCGATGCCCGTCCCGTCGCCGGCATCGCTTCATTTCGCATCGAAGGAGCGTGGTAGCTTGTCCCTCAACTCAAGGCTCGACTCCGACCAACTCAAGCGCCTCATCCGCGAGGTGCCCGACTTCCCCAAGAAGGGGATTCTCTTCTACGACATCACCACGCTGCTGAAAGACAAGACCGGCTTCGCCACGCTCGTCGACCGGCTTTCCGAGCAATACGTCGCCCAGAAGATCGACCTCGTCCTCGGCATGGAGGCCCGCGGCTTCATCTTCGCTCCCGCACTCGCCTACCGCCTGAATGCAGGATTCGTTCCCGTGCGCAAGGCCGGCAAACTCCCCGCCGAAACCGTGAAGTTCGATTACGCGCTCGAATACGGCACCAACTCGTTGGAGATGCACAAGGACGCCATCCAGAAAGGCCAGCGCGTGCTCATCGTCGACGATCTGCTGGCTACGGGAGGCACCGCCGAAGCCACGGCCAAGCTGGCGACATTGCTCGGCGCGGAAATTGCAGGCCTCGGCTTTGTAGTGGAATTAGACTTCCTGCACGGCCGGGACAAACTCAAAGGCTACGAAGTCACGTCGTTGCTGCACTATTAGCTGCACTATTAGATGTAGAGGCTGCCCAAAATAATAGCGGCCTAAGTCCCGGTGCCGAGCAGTTCAATCACCTGCGGCTTCGACGAGGCGTTGTCGATGATGCTGATCGTGCCTTGCTGCGCGCCTTGCTTCGTCGGAGAGAACGTTGCGCTGATCGTGCATTCCGCACCCGGCGCAACTCTTGCGCCGCAAGTCGAGGTCACGGCGAACTCGGCGCTGGCTTTCATCGACTGAATTTTCAGCTCGGCAGATCCCGTGTTGGTGAGCGTGACGGTCTGCGGCGCACTGGTTTTGCCGACGGCTTCTTTCTCGAAATTCAGCGGGGTGGTGGGCGAGAAGCTTACCACTCCGGTGTTAAGCAGCGCAATTATGCGGCCACGGCCCTCATCTACGCCAACGATGTCTGGCTTGCCGTCGTTGTTGAAGTCCCCAGCTGCGATGTACCCAACCAGTGCCGGATATATCACGCCCTTCTGGAAAGTTCCGTTGCCATTGCCCTTGAGAAGGGCCACGCCCGGCTCGACAGCCAGCGCAATGTCGGTTTTACCATCCCCGCTGAAGTCCTGAGTGACCAGGGAACCCGGGTAATCTGCGTAGTAGCTCACCGGAGCCCGAAAGGTCCCATTGCCGTTTCCGAGCAGCACGCTCACGCTGAAGCCCTCATCATTAATGACAGCTAGGTCGAGCTTATCCTTGTTTTCGGTGAAGTAGCCGGCGGCAACGGCACCAGGGACGTCGCCGACCACATAGTATCCGTCCGCCGTGAACGTGCCGTTGCCGCTCCCGAGCAGGACCGCAGCGAGGTATTCGGGGTAGGCCTCACCCACGGCAGCCACACCGAGACTGCCGTCGCCATTGAAGTCCCCAGCAGCGATCGCGTATCCCGTTAGCCCGTATGGAAGCGTGGTGGTGATCGGGGCGCCGAATGTGCCGTCCCCAATGCCCGGCAGAACCTCGACACAGTTGCAGTAGTCGCCGTTAGTGTCATGTTCCTCAAGCGCGACGATATCGATATTGCCGCCCGTAAACTGCCCTACGCCAATCGCGTCTGATTCGGCGGTTGTTGGGTATGCAACGGCTGGCTGAAATGTCCCATCGCCGTTGCCGAGCATCACCCAGACGTCATCGCTCAGCATTTCGTTGAACACCAAATCGAGTACGCCGTTATTTCTGAGGCTGCCGGTCGCGGCATACAGGGGAAAGATGCCAAAGACATAGTCGGCGCCCTGTCTGAATGTCCCGTCGCCATTGCCGAGCAGGATGTCGACGCTTCCGGTGGTGTCCAAGGGCCGCACCACAGCCAAATCAGGAATGCCGTCACCATTGAAATCCCCGACTGCAACGGACGCTGCGCCGCCGGGACCGAGATTAAAGTTTGACCGCGTCTCGAACTGCGCCAGCGCTGGCGAACCGAATGCAGCCATCCACGCGGCGACTAGAGCAACAATCGGAGCGGTTCGCGAACGCATGGCTGCATCCCCTGACCTACTCGGCAAGCTTAGCACCGACCCGACGCGCCCTCAACGTCATTTTATGTTCGGCCAGTCGGGTCGCAAGAATTTGCAATGCGTTAGCCTCGCGGGGCGCCGTGCGTGTGCTATCGTCTCTGCTCAAAAAGGGGCGGGGGAAAAATCAGGAAGATGAGGAGATTTCCATGCCTCGAAGATTGTCCGCAGTATTTGTGTTCCTACTGGCGCTCGCTGCCGTTGTGCTGCTTTGTCCACCTCAAGCCGGGGCGCAATCGATGTCCCTCGGAGCCGTCTCCAGCGTAGCCAATGTTACCTGCTCGACGTTAACGGTGACGATGCAGCGGAATTTCGACATTAACTCGAGCACCCAGTGCTACACCGCGCAGATTATCAATTGCAATGGGGCCGACACTCTGTCGTTTGCCTACGCGTGGACGCCGTCGGCGGCAGGGACGCAATTGCTTGGTACGATCGTACTGCTCACCGGCGACGGCGGCACGTACCCCAGCACCACCGCCTTCTCGATGTACTATTGGCCTTACTACCTGAGCATTGGGTACCAGGTTGTCGAGGTGGCCTGGGGCCGGGGACGACCGGGACTGCGTGGGAGATAGCCAACTCCGGCCCGAACAGCACGACCAAGCCGAACATACTGAATGCGGCGTGCAGGCCCGCGACATTCCTGAACTACGTAAGAACAAGCGGCCTGATCTGGACCAGCGGCGGCGCGGGCGCAACCGCCTTCGCTCTGACCTGGTACAACGCCGGGTCCATCCTGGACAAGGTCCTCCTCGAAAACGGGCCGGTCTTCACCGACATCAACCGGGGCTGCGAGGTGCCGAACAATCAGCTCACGACCGTTTGCGCGCCGGGCACGGCGCAAACGGGCTGCAACACCGCGACCTGGCCCAGCGGAAACGAAAACGTATTCGACTACTCGCTGGAGTACATCAACGCGCCGCACCAAGACGACGCGAGTTCTGTAAACCAATGGACGGGGAACGCCGCAGCCAACCCCACGCAGCCCTGCGGCGGGAGCAATCCGACGAATCTGAATTACACCACCCCGTGGACCAACATGAGTATCTATGCCACGGGCCAGGTGGTCAGCGGTTACACGCCCAGCTTTAACTATCCGAGCACGGCCATGTCGGCCTGGCTATGCCAGAGCCTCTCGAACCCGGGCGCAGTTTTCAACAACTCCATGGCCGAGGGCGGGCTGTACTACGCGCAGTTCACCCAGCAATCGCAGGCGGCCAACTCTCTCTCGGTGAACGGCGTCGTCTGCCCGACGACGGAGGATATAGAGGAAGGAACTACCGTTTACGGTGGGGTAAGCTACAACGGTCAGATGTGCGCCATCCAGGGCAGCCAACAGACCTGCAACAACGCGTACGGCGCGTTGGAGGTTGACATGGCGAGGCCCTCGATCCAACAGGCGCAGACTTGGCCCACGGCTTGCTACCACTTCAGGAGGAACTAGCTACCCAGGGGTAGAAAAACCGGGGACAGCCGGGGGGCGGCTGTCCCCAATTGTTTGCCACCGGAGGGCTCACGGAGATTGAGGGGAATGTCTCGCGTCCCGCGAAGGTTTCACCAGATCTCGCCCGCTAGGGACGAACCGGGGCGTTCCACGCGGCGCATTTTGCGCTTTCGCATTCTCGGGCTACGTCGCTGCCCGGGGCACGCCGCCGCGACGGCGAGAGCGATCAGTTCCAAAGGCGCACGATCACCAGCCCGATCCCGGCCCAGAAGCTCGCGCTGATTCCGACCAACAGAGCAAGTCCCAGAAACCGGTTAAACTTGGTTCGGTTCGCCGCCAGGCCAGGCTGAATTTCGGAATCGTACACCAGCCACGAGCGTAGGAACTTCATGTCCTGCGAATCTGCGGGCGCGTATCCCCACGAACCCTGGATGGCCAAGTGCAGTGGTGGGTCGCAAGTGCCGGACAGGGGGTTGAGCTCAGATTTGTAGCTCATAGTATCCGCACCTCCAAGACCTAGTTCAGCAACTAGAATGCCATCTTCCACGGGGTCGCAACTGCATGGAATTGGACAACTTCGAGGCCTTGGAGGGTTGCTGTCATACCGCGCATAAGGTAAAAAAGCCCGAATCCGCTCTGCAACCCCAGCGATTCCCGATTCGGTCGCCCCGCAAATCCACAACTTTTTTATCGAGATTCATGTCCAGGCTTGCGCGGAAAACCAAATTTCCGCTCAGTGTCCTCCAGTGGTCACATCTCTTCCAGTGACAACTTCGAGTCCTTGGCCAGGTAGCCTTTCCGCCGAAACCAGTCTTCCATGGCTTCCCGCAGTTGCTCCAGCGGAACGCTCGTACCGATCTCCATCTGCCCATCGGAGACAGGCAATGTATTGTCGAACACGCTGGCGTTGGTAAAGTTGCGCATGGAGAAGCTGTCCAGCCACTTCAGCGGGCAGGGAACCTTCCGGTCTTTGTCTAACTCCTGGTAAGTCACGCGAATCTTGCGGGCAAACATAACTCGATTTAACCACAGACGGCACGCCCGGCAGGAATACGTCGGCAGGAATACGGTCGGCCTACGTCGCGTCGCCCTACGCCCCCAGCCGTCTCAAAATACACAAACTTGCATCCACGGCTCCAGAGACCTCCGCTCGGGTGTCTATATCCCTGAGGGGTTTCGTCATAAGGAACCGCGCGCAAGAATATCCGCGCCGTACGTTCTATCTGTGACGAGCGGCCCCCACTCGACGGAGGAGCCATGCGTTTTCTGAAAGTTGTCGGGCTGTGGTTGTTACTCTTCTCAATTTCATTTCCCCGATATTCGTTCGGCGAATCTTCTACTCCCAGCGACGCGGCCGATTCAGCCGCGCGCCTGCCTGTCACCCGGGTAATTCTCTACAAGAACGGTGTCGGCTACTTTGAGCACGCGGGCCAGGTTCGCGGCAGCCAGGACGTCAATGTAGATTTCACCACGGCCCAACTGAATGACGTGCTGAAATCCCTGACCGTACTCGATCTAGGCAAGGGACGCATCACTGGAGTCAGCTACAACTCCAACGCTCCTCTCGAACGCCGTCTCGGCTCTCTGCATCTGGCCGTGGGTGAGAACCCGACCACTGCGCAATTCCTGAATGCCCTGCGCGGCGCGCGCCTGGAAGTGCGCGACGGATCGGAAAGCGCCTCCGGCCGCCTGCTCAGCATCGACGAGCGCGAGATCCCCATCAAAGGCGATCAGAAGATCACCGTCGATCAGATCTCCATCGTCAGCGATAGCGGCGAGGTCCGCGTCTTCGATCTCACTCCTACCACGAGCGTCCGCGTAGCCGAAAAAGAGATGAACGACGAAGTTGGAAAATACCTGGGCCTCGTCGCCTCCACCCGCGATCAGGACGTACGCCGCATGACGATCTCCACCGCCGGCGAAGGCGAGCGCAATCTGCTGGTCAGCTACATCAGCGAGGTACCGGTGTGGAAGAGCACTTACCGGATCGTGATCCCGAACGAAGGCAAGCCGCTGCTGCAAGGCTGGGCCATCGTCGACAACACAGTCGGCGAAGACTGGAAGAATGTGGAGTTGTCGCTGGTGGCGGGAGCGCCGCAGTCATTCGTGCAGGAGCTTTCGCAACCTTACTACACGCGCCGTCCGGTAGTGGCGATGCCGCAGAATGCCATGATCACGCCGCAGACGCATGAGGCGACGATGGAGGAAGCGAAGACGGCGGCTCCTCCGCCTGCTGCAGCGACCTCGAGTCCAAGCAACGGCAGAAACTATACTGAACTAACGGAAGTTCAAAACGGTCAGCTGCAGGCGGGAGTCATCGGTGGCATCGCCTCTGGCAGCGGCGGCGGTGTTGCGGGTGGAATGTACAAGTCCTGGATCGCTCACCCCGACGCGAGCGTAGTCGCGCAATCTCTCGAAGCCGGCACCGCCACCGCCCAAACCCGTGACCTCGGCGATCTCTTCGAATACAAGCTTCAGGACCGCGTCACCATCCGCAAGAATCAGTCGGCGCTGGTCCCAATTCTGCAGGCCCGCATCGACGCCGAAAAAGTCTCGGTCTGGAATCCCTCCGAAGGCGCCGTCCTGCGCGCTCTCTGGGTCGACAACACCAGCGCGCTCACGCTCGACGGCGGCAGCTTCAATGTGCTCGAAGGCGACGCCTTTGCCGGCGAAGGCCTGATGGACCCGATCAAGCCCGGCGAAAAACGCTTGCTCTCCTACGCCGCCGATCTCGGCGTGCTGGTCGATGCCAAACAAAAAGCCGAGAACCAGCGGGTGACTAAAGTGTTCATCGCCCACGGCACCATGATGCAGTCGACCCAGGAACGCGAAGAAAATACCTACACCATCCGCAACCGCGACGCCTCGCCGCGCACGGTTGTGATCGAACACCCGGCGCGCGCCGGCTGGAAACTCACTGACGACGAGAAGCCCGCGGAAAGCTCAGCCTCGTTCCACCGCTTCCGCCTCACCGTGCAGCCGAAAGAAACCGCAACCTTGCAGGTCAAGGAATATCGTCCAATCACAAATAGTTACCAGCTATCGAATGTGACCGACGACCAGATCAAGTTCTTTCTCTCCCAGAAGATGATCAATCCCGCGATCGAGCAGGCCTTACGCAAAGTGATCGCGCAAAAGAACGGCATCGCCGCGCTCGACGCCGAGGTGGCGTCACACAAATCGAAGATCTCGGGAATCTCCGACGATCAGCAGCGCGTCCGCGAAAACATGAAAGCCTTGAAGGGCAGCGCCGAAGAAAAGGCGCTGGTGGCGCGCTACGTCCGCGAACTGAACGAGCAGGAAGACCGCGTGCAATCTCTGCACCATGAGATGGCCGATCTGCAGCAGAAGCGCGAGGCCGTCCAGAAGACGCTCAACGACATGATCGAAGGCCTGCAGATGGATGCCACGTTGTAGATGTCTGTGGGGAGATGTCCGTGTAGAGAGGCTCATGTGGGGACAGCCGCCCCTTCGACTTCGCTCAGGGCAGGCTCTCGGCTGTCCCGCCTTGGGCAAAGCCCAGGCGCCCCGCGCCATGGTCTGGTCCTCTGTTTACCTCCGCGCTTTCGGCCCCGCCGCTCTCACTTCCGGCGACGCGTCGAAGGCCTCGAAGTTCTTGGCGAAGCGGTTGCGCAGATCTTCCGCGGCTTTGTCGTAAGCGGCTTTGTCCGCCCACGCGTTGCGCGGATTGAGAACCTGCGGCGGCACTCCAGGGCAAGCCTTCGGAATGCTGAAGCCGAAGGTCGGTTCGACCTCGAATTCTTCTTTGATCAGATAGCCTTCCACGGCCGCATCCACCATGGCGCGCGTGTAGGGAATATCCATACGCTTGCCCACGCCGTAGGGCCCGCCCTGCCAGCCGGTGTTGACCAGCCAGCACTGCGCGGCGTGCTCGCGCAGGCGGCGGCCCAGCATCTCCGCATAGGTCTTCGGTGGCAGGGGCATAAACGGCGCTCCAAAGCACGTCGAGAACGTGGCTTGCGCCTCGTTCAATCCCGCTTCGGTTCCGGCGACCTTCGCGGTATAGCCGGAAAGAAAGTGATACATGGCCTGCTCTGGCGTGAGCCGCGCAATCGGCGGCAACACGCCAAATGCGTCCGCCGTGAGGAACACCACATTCTGGGGATGCCCGCTCACCCCCGGGATCACCGCATTATCGATGAAATCCACGGGATAGGCGGCGCGAGTGTTTTCCGTCTTGCTGCCGTCGTCATAGTCCGGAATGCGGCTGTGAGGATCGAGGGTAACGTTCTCAAGCACGCACCCGAAGCGCAGCGCGTTCCAGATCTGCGGCTCGTTCTTCTGCGAGAGCTTGATGCACTTGGCATAACATCCGCCTTCAAAGTTGAAAACTCCGTTGGCGCTCCACCCATGCTCGTCATCGCCGATGAGGCCGCGCGACGGATCCGCCGAAAGCGTGGTCTTGCCCGTTCCCGAGAGCCCGAAGAACAGAGCGCTCACGCCGTTGTGCCCCACGTTCGCAGAACAGTGCATGGGGAAAACGTTGCGCGGCGGCAACAGAAAGTTCATTACGCTGAAGATGGATTTCTTCATCTCTCCCGCGTAGGAGGTTCCTCCGATCAGTACCGTCCTGCGGGAAAAATTGAGCGCCACAAAGACTTCTGAGTTGGTGCCGTCGCGCTGGGGATAGGCCTTAAACTCGGGAGCCGAAATCACGGTGAATTCAGGGCGATGGGTCTTCAACTCCTCCGCCGAAGGGCGCAGGAACAGTTGCCGCACAAACAGGTTGTGCCAGGCGTACTCGGTGATAATCCTTACCGGCATTCGGTATTCCGGGTCGGCTCCACAGAAAAGATCCTGCACAAAGAGCTCGCGCCCGCGCAGATGCTCCATGACACGGTCATAGAGGGCGTCAAACCTGTCCACTTCCATGGGAGCATTCACCGCGCCCCAGGCCACGGAGTTCGCGGTCACTGCATCCTTCACAACAAACTTGTCCTTGGGAGAGCGGCCGGTGCGGTTGGTATAGCCCACCAGCGTTCCGTTGGCCGCCAGTTTAGCCTCATCGCGCCGGATAGAGTGCTCGACCAGCGCAGCCGGAGGAAGATTAAAATGCGTCCGGCCATCGCTCAGTAACTCCGCTACATCGCTGACGTGCATCGTGGTAGCCATAGGAATCTCCTCGATAGGCGCAAAAAGGATAGGCGCAAAAAAACAAACGTCGTATTGTGCCTTAAAGGCGGGAGCCTGCCAAGTGCAGGATCACAGCAGGGCGCACCGAATCCTCCGCCCGCCTCCGAAACCTCGAAGGATCATAGAGATGCGGTTTTCCGCGAGGTGCAGGAAAATCTGGGAAGAGTGCCAAAATCGAATTGCTTTACCGGTATTCAACCAAGCCTGCGATTCTAAGCGGTTGCCGGCGCCTGCATCGCGGTGACCGCAGCTTCCAGGTGAGCCAGCGTCTCCTCGACCGTCAACGAATACATGTCGCGGCCCAAACCTTCGCCCGCCGCCAGCGCAGCCTGCAAATAGTGCCCGGCAATCTCCACCGCCAGCGAATCCGTAATGGCCTTGCCGCTGCGTTTCTTGTATTCCACCCACGCGGGATGCGGCAAGGCAACCCACACCGTTTTCCCATCCACCAGAAACTTCACGTCGACGGCATCGGCGTGGCGCGTGGCAATGGCAACGATCAGCGCCTGATAGACGCAGTGCACCCGCTTCTTGGTCCAGCGATCGGTGGCGGTGAAATCTGCAAACATCGCTAAGAAAACTATAGCGGAGGGATGCGGTGGGAGCAAATGGTTTGGTTAGCCCGTAACATCTAAGTTTGAGGAGCCACCCATGTAGGGACAGCCGCCCTCGGCTGTCCGGTCGAGCGAAGCTCGACAGCCTCTGCCATTAAAGCCGGCAGCCTGTGATGTTACCCTCCGGCAATCGCTCCCAGCACAATCAGCGGCTCCGCACCGGAGACGACCGCGTCGGGGAGTGGAGCGTCGGGCGATTCGTGAGTCAGATCCTGCTCGCACGCGAAGAAGCGCAAAAACGGCCGCCGCTGCAGCGTGACGTGATCACGGATGGTCCCACACAGCATGGGATAGCGTACCTCAAGCGCGTCAAGCACCGAGCGCAGGGTGACCGGGCCCTCGACTTCGAGTGCCACTTCTGCGCCAGTGCGCGACAGCGTTCGCAAATGCGGCGGGAGGATGAGGCGGATCATGCCAGCGTCTGCACTTCCACACTCAGCACCGCCGGCAAATCCCGCACAATCGGATTCCAGCTATCTCCCGCATCGGCCGACGCATAAACCTGCCCTCCGCTGGTGCCGAAATAAATCCCGCAGTCATCGAGCGAATCGACGGCCATCGCGTCGCGCAACACGTTCACGTAGCAGTTGCTTTGCGGCAAGCCTTTCGTCAGCGGCTCCCACTCATTCCCGCCGCTGCGGCTGCGGAATACGCGCAGCTTCCCATCCGGGACAAAATGCTCCGAGTCGCTCTTGATGGGGATGACATAAATCGTTTCCGGCTCGTGCGCATGCACGTCGATCACGAATCCGAAATCCGTCGGCAGGTTTCCGCTGATTTTTTGCCACGAATCTCCCGCATCGTCGCTGCGCATCACATCCCAGTGTTTCTGCATGAACAGCACGCCGGGACGCGACGGGTTCATCGCCACGTGGTGCACGCAGTGGCCGATTTCGGCCGTCGGGTTCGGGATGTACTTGGAATACAGCCCGCGATTGATCGGCTTCCAGGTTTTGCCGCCGTCATCAGTGCGAAAAGCCCCTGCGGCCGAGATCGCGATGAAGATCCTCTGCGGATCGCTCGGATCGAGAATGATGGTATGCAGGCACATGCCTCCGGCCCCCGGTTGCCACATTGGGCCGGTGCCGTGACCGCGCAGCCCAGAAAGTTCCTGCCAAGTCTCTCCACCGTCCGTCGAGCGGAAGATGGCGGCATCTTCCACGCCGGCATACACCGTATCGGGATCTGTCAGCGACGGTTCGAGATGCCACACCCGCTTGAACTCCCAGGGGTGTTGGGTGCCATCATAAAACTGGTGCGTGGTGAGCGGCTTGCCGGTTTCGGCAGACACATCGTAGACGAACTTGTTGCTCGCGGCCTTCGGAGGGCCGGCCGCAGTCGGTTCCCCGGGCGGCGTTCCAGGCTGGTACCAGGTCTTGCCGCCATCGTCCGAGCGCTGGATCAACTGCCCGAACCATCCGCTCGATTGCGACGCATACAGCCGGTTCGGATCGGCGGGCGATCCCTTCACGTGATACATCTCCCAGCCCGCAAAGTGAGGCCCGCTCACGTCCCACTTCTCGCGCTTGCCATCCGATGTCAGCACGAATGCGCCCTTGCGCGTACCCACCAGAACTCGTACGTTGCTCATCGTTTCCTCTCTGTAGTTTCGTTAAGCTCGCGCGTAGCGAAGCAGAACCACTCCCGAACCAAAAGCCTTTGCTGATAAGAGCTTCATGCGAATTCTTTCCGTGTATGTCCTTGAACAGGAGGCTGCCGCTGCCTAACAGCACGGGCTGAAGAATAATCCGGTATTCATCGACGAATCCCATCTGCAAAAGCGGCGATGCCAGGGTGGAGCTGCCGAATATCACAATGTCTTTGCCCGGCTGTTTTTTCAATTCCAAGACTTCTTCCCGAAGATCTTTCCTCGCCAGCCTCGAATTATTCCAGTCCACCTTCTGCAGAGTCTTGGAAAAGACAACCTTGGGCAAGTTGTTCATCTTGTCCGTGATTTCATCGGCGGGAGCGGCTGGCCAGTGAGCCGCCATGTGTTGGTACGTCGCTCGCCCGAACAAGAGCGTATCCGTCCCTCGCAGCAGCTCCCTGGCATAGTCAAAGAACTCTTCGTCAACCACAACCCAATCCAGTATTCTATTCGGTGTTTCGAAAAAGCCATCCAGGGAAGCCACATTCGAAACAATCACTCTGCGCATTATTTTCTCCGTCACGCAATTAGCCGATTGAACCTTCTTCCGGGTAAGGTGACAGTATTGCAAGTGCGCTGAGAATACGCCCGGCCCAAAGGTTTGTCCTCGAGGCCGGAGCTGTGTGAATCGCTGGTTGCATGAACTTGTTCTCCAAATGTGTGTGCGGTTCTGCCCTACGCGGCCTGCTGCACCGCTTTCTCGCAGTTGATCATCCACGGGGTACCGAAGCGGTCCACGAGCATACCAAATCGCACCGCCCAAAATGTTTCCGCGATCGGCATCGTCTCCGTTCCGTTTTCCGCCAGCGCATGGAATATACGTTCCGCCTCCGCCGCATCGGTGAACCCGAGGCTCAGCGAGAAACCCGCCTGTTTCTGGTAACTTCCCGGAGGCGCATCCGACGCCATCAATACCTGGTCGCCGATGGTCAAACGGCCGTGAAGAATTTTTGTTTGCCATTCCGCCGGCACGTGCTTCGCCATCGGCGTACCTTCGTGCGTCATGAGTACGACGATCTTGGCGCCGAGGACCTTCTCGTAGAACTTGAAAGCGGCCTCACAGTCGCCATCGAAATAGAGGTAAGGATTCATCTGCATACATTCTCCTTTATTGTGAGTGAAGCAGAAACTTGTGTGAGCCGACGTTTAGCTCAGCTCAGCAGCTAGTCAGTGCATATCCATGGGCGCATCCGTCCCGTCCGACCACTTGGCGAGGGGAATCAGGAACACGGTCATTCGATCCTCCGGATCGTCAGTGAACAAAATCGGAGAGCCCGGCAGATTCGCGCCCCACGTTGCGGCCTCCGTTCGCGGAACGAAAAACATCAGGTGGGGATGCCAGTGCCCGGCCTGATCGTTCAAGTACCCTTGCTTTGACAGCATGTAACACATTGCGCCAGGTTCCGGCGTCGGTAATTCCTTCTTGTCGAGGCCGGCTTTTATACCTTCGAACATCTGCGCTTTGGATTGTCCAGCCAATACCAACTCGGTCTTTTTGATGGTGAATGGAACGTAGGATCGTGCAGCCGCCGGGTTGAAGCAGATCGGACCCCGCAGCTTGGGATTCCAAAAATCCGGATCGTCGCTTCCGGCGGTCCATGATCGTTCCACTAGACACACGAAACCGTTCTTGCCTTTGACTACGGTTTCGTAACCATGTCGTCCGAGCACCATAACCTCAGCATCTTTTGAAATGGACTCAGGCGCCGCGCTCCGGGCCAGCGCTATCTCGGCGCTTCTATCTGCGATCAAGTACTGATCAAGCGGTGCCATGCTCGGATACCGCTTCTTGGCGTCCGCAGCCGTCGCCTGGTATGCCGCGCTCAGCACCACAACCAGCGCGGCAGTTTTGACTATTTGCCAGTTCATCGATTTTTCTCCTGAGACTTCGACGGTTTTACGATTACGACTTCAGTGGGCGCTGAGATTCACGCGTTACTCCTTGGGTGCAGCCGTTCCGTCCGACCACTCGGACACCGAAATGATGAATTCGGTGATCGGCTCCGGCGAGTATTGATGGACGTACACCGGGGAACCCGAGAGACCTGCGCCCCAAAACATATCGTCTGTTTTGGGAACCCAAAACATCAGATGAGGATCTGCGTTCCCATACTTGCGGCCAAAGTACTGCTGCTTCGACATCATGTAGCACACCGCACCCGGCTCCGGCAGCGGCAGTTCTTTTTTGTCGAACGCGGCCTTGACACTGTCGAATATCTGAGTTTTGTTCAGCCCAGCCAACGCCAACTCTGTCATTTTGAAAGTGAGCGGCAGGTGGGACCGTGCGGCCGGCGGATTGAGGCAAAGCGGAAGCCGCTGATCGGGGTTCAAGAACTCCGGGTCGTCAAACGGTGCCATCCATGAGCGCTCGACAACGCACACGAAACCGTTCTTGCCTTTCACCGCCGTTTCGTAACCACGCCGCCCCAGGACCAGAACCTCTGCATCGCGCGAAATGGACTCGGGTGCCGCACTCCGCGCCAGAGCGATCTCAGCAGTCCGATCCGCCATCAAGTATTGTTCGAGCGGGGCCATACTCGAATACAGAGTATTGGTGTCCGCGGCCTGCACTTGCCATGCCAAGCTTAGCGCGACAAAAAGCGAAACGCTTCTAAATGCGATCGTCATCTCCACCAAGACCTCCCTCAGTGCTTATGGGAATCGCCAGAGGAGGTCCCCTGCGACGGCTTTTCCGCGGCTACGACCAGCAATGATTCCGGCCCCACCCCGCTCCCCGTCAGATAAGGCACCATTGTGGGCGATACCGATTCATATCCCACGTCTTTCGCCGTCTTATAAGGCGCGTAAAACATCAAGTGAGGGGGCACGAAACCGCTCTTCTTGGACTCGGAATTGTAGACATAGTTTTCGCTCGACATCATGTAAAGGAAGCCCGGTCCGGGCGCTTTGAAGCGGCCGTCCTCATATCCCTTCGCGACGTCATCCTTGATCTCTGCCTCCGACTTGCCCTGTGCCCGTAGTTCTTCTCGGCGCAGATAAGCCAGCATAATCGTCCGGCTGCCCTCGGCGTCGAAGCACGCCGGCGCTGATGAAGTTTGGGTTGTCCCTCGGAATGACCGCTCAATCAAACAACTAAAGCCGTTCGTGCCTTCGCGAATTTTCTCGTAGCCTTTGGGCCCCAAAATATAAACTGCGGCCTTACTCGACACCTCAGTCGGGGCCGCGCTCAAGGCCAATTCGACCTGCCGATCGCGCGGCGTGGAAGAGTCTACTAAGTGCACTTCCTTCGGTGGTTCCTCAACCTTGTCTTCAGCCGCCGCGCCGCTGGATAGGACAGCGACTGACAGGAGCCCCGCAAAAGTCCTTTTCTTCCATCCCATAATCTTCATGTTCGCGTTCTTTCCTTTCTCAGTCAGTATCTCTACCGTTCATCTAGGCTGAGTGGCACAGCGAACAGTATCCATATTTCACTTGCGACTTGCAAGTAATAATTTATGATAGATGAGAGAATTGAAGATGCCGCGAAACAAAACATCTCCAAAGCGACGGTCTGGTTGCCCGCTGAACGCTTCGGTGGAAATGCTGGGCGACCGCTGGTCGCTGCTGATCGTTCGCGACATGATGCTGCAGGGCTTTCGCAGCTACAAGGAATTCATGCAGTGCTACGAAGGGATTGCAACCAATATCCTCGCGGATCGCCTGCGGAAGCTGATGGGATACGGAATCATCGCATCGGAACCGGACCCCTCGGATGGACGCAAGCTGACCTATTTCCTGACCGCGAAGGGAATCGATCTGGCTCCCGTGCTCACGGAAATGGTGTTGTGGGCCGCCGCGCACGAAGATACCGGCAATCAGGCGCTCGTCCAGCAAATGCGCGAAGACAAAAAGAAATTCCTGACCGGAATACGCCAACGCTGGGCCGACCAACACTCACGCCCAACCTGATTTCCCTCGGTTATCCTTTCCAGTTTGCCTCGGGTAACATGGCTAGGTGCCGACTCGGGTTTCCAAGCCAAGCCAAATCAACATTCTTCGCGCCACGCACCTCAGCCAATTCCCCTGGCTCGTTCACGGATTTTCCACGCGCGCGGGAGGATTCTCGCGTATATACGGCAAGAACGCCCTCAACCTCGGGTTCACCAAAGACGATTCGAAAGCCGCAGTCGAGCGCAACCGCACCGCATTTCTGCGCCAACTCGACGCCAAGTCGAATGACAAATCCAAACCGTGGCCTCTGGTAACCCTGCGCCAGGTTCATTCCGATATCGTTCGGCTCGTCGACTCGCCTGCCGACTCGCCACTTGCTGGCGATGGCATGATCACGGCCACTCCTGGCTTGCTGCTCGGCATTCAAACCGCCGATTGCCTGCCCGTCATTCTTGTCGATCCCAAGCATCGCGCCGTAGGGGTGTTTCATGCCGGCTGGCGGGGCACGGTGAAACGCATCGTGGAGAAGGGCGTCGGCGAGATGCGCCGCCATTTCGGCAGCCGCGCTCGCGATCTCAAGGCCGCAATCGGTCCCGGCATTCACGGCTGCTGTTATGAGGTAGGCGAAGAACTTCGCCAGCGGTTCGATTCGCAATTCGCCTATGCGGCGGAGCTGTTCCTCGAAGTCGAAGAATCTGATCCAGTGCGCGAAAAATATCCCATGTTGTTCCTCACGGCGCGCGCCCCTGGCCACAGCGTTTTGCCGAAGAAAATCTTTCTCGACTTGGTAGAAGCCAATCGCCAACAACTGTTGGCCGTGGGCGTGCCGGCAAAGAGTATCGAAGCCTCGCCCCTGTGCACCAACTGCCGGACCGAGTTATTGTTCTCTTATCGTGCGGAGAAGGGCAAGACGGGACGGATGATGGGAGTGGTGGGAATCAGGGGGTGAGGCGGAAGGCAAACGTCAGAAGGCAGAAGTCAAAATGCAGAAGTAAGAACGAATTCGCTTTTACTTTTGCATTCTTACTTCTGACTTCTGCATTTTTCTACGCCGTGGAAGGCGCGGCGGGCGGTGGGGCAGATGCCGCCGGATCGCTGACGCCCTCATTCACCAGATCCTTCAATTCCTTGCTGGGCTTGAAGAATGGAATCTTCTTCGCCGGCACTTCGACCTTTTCCCCGGTCTTAGGGTTGCGCCCCATGCGCGGTTTACGCTGTCGGGTGCGGAAGCTGCCAAAGCCGCGGATCTCGATTTTGTCACCCGCCCGCAGCGATCGCACCACGCTGTCAAAGATCGTTTCCACGATCACTTCGCTGTCTTTGCGCGTAAGTTCCGCTAAACGCGACACTTCATCGATCAAGTCGGCTTTCGTCATGGTGTCCCCTTGGCCCCCGAAACCTTCATAACCTTCTCAAATTTCAGGGGTTGGATGCAAGTCACAGGGGAGAGTCAGGTCTTGAGTCTACGGGTGTCTTAGGTCTGGAGTCCATATTGTGGCTTTGCCTAACACCTAAGACCAGTACCTGATTCCCGGCACCGCAGGGAGCTACTTCCAAAGATAGTAAAACCCAACGTGCTGCTCCAGCATTTTCTCGGTGTCCGGTAGATACTGCGAAACATCACCCAGCATTAAATCGAGCAGCGTCTTGCGATCTCTCTCCGGACGCACCAGCGTCGGTTCGCCCGAGATACCCACCGACTGCGCCGTGTCTTTCACCGCGGCTTCAAAGTCGCCCACGTTATCGATCAGCTTCATGTCGAGAGCCTGCGCGCCGGTCCACACTTTGCCGTTGGCGATGGCCTTCACGTCATCGAACTTCATCCCACGCCCATCGGCTACCGCCTTTACGAATTGCCCGAACATGTTATCGATCAGCGACTGCATGTAGGCCTGCTCGGCGGGAGTGAGGTCGCGCGCCGGATTGCCCGTGTCCTTAAACTCGCCCGTCTTGAACACGATACTTTTCAGCTTGGCCCACTTCAACAGATCTCCATAATTCACCCACTCGGCGATCACCCCGATCGATCCCACGATGCTGCCGTTGTCGGCATAAATCTTGTTCGAGGCCGACGCAATATAGTAGGCGCCGCTCGCGCCCACCGTCTCAATCGAAACCACAACGCGCTTTTTCTTTTCCTCGCGAATGCGCTTGACCTCGCAATAAATCTCTTCCGACGCGGCCACGCCCCCGCCCGGCGAGTTCACGTGCAGGATGATGGCCTTGATGGAAGAGTCCTCGGCAAGCTTCTTGAGTTGTCCCACCACCGGCTGCGGCGAGAGAATCACACCGTCCAGGTCGACCACGCCAATGCGGTCGCCGAAGCCGCCGAACGTAGCTTCGCTGCTGCCCGCATGCAGCGTCAGGTACACCAGCGAAAACACGGCCAGCACAAAGAGGAAGAATGCTCCTCCCCCAATCAGAATCCAGAGCAGGGTACGGGAACGTCGTTCGGGCATAGGGAAAGTTTAGCACTGTGGAGAAGAGCGAGTTTCCGGCTTCCGGAAGAGCCAAGTAAATGGCGTTTCCCGCTCTAGCGGGAACCCGGTCCGCATTCGGGACAAGCGGTTCCACCCAATCTCGCTAACCCATTCAGTTTTCAATACATAGTGTTTGGCAGAGAACCTGCATAGCCTGGGATGCGATGGGAACGGTTCTTCTGAGAATCCTCTCATTGTCAAAAATTCTGTCGAGATTACGAATCTCGTTGGGAGCAGGTGCGCACAGCTATGTCCAGCGCCAAAATTTTCGCCGCTATTTTGATTTCCTTCGTGGGTGTCCTGGCCTCGTCACGCCAAGCGTGGGGAGATCAATGGGCCTCCGCGCCGCTGGCCGCGGCTGGCATCGTCTCCGCTCTTTTTCTGGTTCTAATTCCAGTTCTAACGAGAGCCGTAATGGACTCGCGGCTGGGCAGGCGGCGGAGTAGGTGGTTCCTGCGCTATGCGGGGCCGGCGCTGACGGTTCTGCTGATCCCGGCACTCGTGTGGGCAGGTGGTTTCTCCACTGCGTTTCTGGGCGTAGTGACCACGCTCCCGACCCCCGGCATCACGCTTAATGGGCCTGCCGGCGTGGCTGTGGACACCTTCGGAAATGTCTACATCTCGGACGGCCTCAACAACGGGCAGGTTGTGGAGGTGACCGCAGCCGGTGTGGCATCGGTACTGGCCTTCCCTGGCCTGAGCCCGGCTCTGAATAATCCCAGGGAAGTAGCGGTGGACGAATCGGGGAACCTCTATGTCGCTGACGGCGCCAATGGCCGCGTGGTTGAGCTTTCAGCCGGGGGAGTGGCCTCGGTGGTCAACACGGGCAGCCTGCTGGCCCAGCCGTTTGGATTGGCGCTCGACGCCGCAGGCGACCTCTATATTTCCGATTCGCTGTTGAACTACATCGTAGAGGTGCCTGCGGGCGGCGGGGCCGCGGTGCAATTCGCCATTAGCGGCTTGGGCACGCCTCTAAGCACTCCGGAGGGTCTGGCGGTCGACGTGTCGGGCAACCTCTATATCGCAGACAATAACAACAACCGCATTGTGAAGGTAACGCCGGGCGGGGTCGGGTCGGTGCTCGGCATCAGCGGTTTGGGGACGCCTCTGAGCCACCCTCAAGATGTGGCCGTTGACGGACTGGGGAACGTCTATATCGCGGACAATAGCAACAATCGCATCGTGACCGTTACCCCCGCGGGCGCAGGCGCGGTGCTCAGCACCGGGAGTGACACCCTTAGCGCCCCGGAAAGCGTAGCGGTGAGTGTGTGGGGAGCCATCTATATCGCCGATGCTGGCAACAACCGCATTGTGGAGGCGCAGCCCACGACCGTCGGTTTTGGGCATTTGCCGACCGGAGCGGTATCTGGCACGACGCTGACATTGCCGTTCACCATCGCGCAGGGCACAACCCTCGGTAGTGTGCAGGCCCTTACCCAGGGCACTGCGGGCCTCGACTTCACCGTCGTTTCCGCCGGGACCACCTGCATATCGGGCGTGACGAATACAGCCTGCAACGTGGTCGTACAGTTTCTGCCCGCCGCTCCCGGCTTGCGCCGGGGCGNNCCGGAGCGACCCTGAGCGCGCCCTTTCAGATTGCCTTCGACGGGGCCGGCAACATGTACGTTGCGAATTACGGAAGCGCCGCCGGCAATGTGGTAAAAGTACCCGCTGGCGGCGGCAACGCGACGGTGGTGAGCACCGGCGGATTCACCTTGGCTGGAGCCATAGGTGTGGCATTGGATGGAGCGGGCAATCTCTACATTTCGGATCACTACAACACTCGCATCGTGGAGGTTACGGCGGGAGGGGTTGTTTCGGTGTTGAACATCACTGGGCTGAGCCCGGCCTTGAACATAACCGGGGCGCTAGCCATCGATGCGGCGGGTAATCTCTACATTTCCGATTACGGAGGGGGCCGCATCGTCAAGGTGACGCCTTCCGGGGCGGGATCCGTGCTGGGTACCGGTAGTTTTACGTTTGCCGGTGACAGCGTGCTGGGAGT
>PLIO01000120.1:63586-70901 GCA_003140075.1 Acidobacteriaceae bacterium
TGCAAATGCCGGGCCAGTCCCTCCTCACTGACTATGGGGTCACCGTCGATGCCTCCGGCAACGTCTTCATCCCAGACTTCAGCGCAAACCATATTGTGAAAGTGAACGTCGCAGGCGCCACTCTGGCCTTTCCGAACACCAACGTTGGCTCGACCAGCGCTCCGCAGACCGCGACCGTGACCAACCTCGGCAACCTCGCCCTGGTCTTTGCCGACAGCCCGGTTTATACTCCGGACTTTTCCCAACCCACGGGTGCGAGCGATCAATGCCTCATCGCCACATCTCTGGCGCCCGGCACGGTGTGCGACGTATCCGTGCAGTTCACGCCGCAATCGGCGGCCCTTCTCAGCGAAAGCATCTTACTGACGAACAACAATCTCAACGCCACCAATGCCACTCAAACTGTCGCGGTCAGCGGCACCGGCATAAGCGCGGGAAACACGACGGCGGTAATCGTATCCACGAACCCAATCAGCGCGAACATTGGACAACCGCTGACGGTGACTGCCATCGTGAGCGATACGACGACCGGCCACACCTCGACCGTGCCCACGGGCGGCGTGACCTTTATAGACACGGTCGGAGCCACCTCCGTCTCCCTCAATGGCGGCATCGCCGTCACACTGAATGGGGCCGGGCAGGCGATTCTTGCCGGAGTCACCCTCAGCGGCGCGGGGGTACACACTATCACGGCCAGCTATGCAGGCGTGGCCACCGTATTCCTGGCCAGCAGCAATACCGCGACGCTGACGGTCAGCACAGATACGGCGGTCATCGCCGGACCCGCAACCCAGCCCGTGCAGGTAGTGAACGGTCAGGCGGCTTCGGTGCCCGTGACAGTAACGGGGCCTTATAGCGTGACCGTGGTCGCGGCGCCAACCGGATCGTTGAGTTACAACGTTCTGAATTCATCCAGCGTCAGTGTGGCATCAGGAACGGCAACGCTGACCGCGGGCAGCACGAACTCCACCTCAACCATACCCCTGGCGAGTTCGCTCGCCGCCGGCAGCTACACGGTGACCGTGACCTATGGCGGCGACGGCAACTATGCCGCCAGCGCCGCAGCGACCACTATCCTGGTGGTCGTCGGCCCGGCTGTGCCCACCATTAACTGGACCCCGGCTTCGGGCACGATCACCTATGGCGCCGCGCTGAACGGTATTCTGAATGCCTCCGCGGTCAGCGGGTCGACAGCGGTGGCGGGCAGCTTCGCTTACACCGCTACGCTGCTGGGCGGCAGCGCAGTCGCAGTCACCGGCACAACCGTGTTGGTAGCGGGCAGCTATACGCTCACGGCCACCTTCACTCCCACCGACACGTCCGCCTACGCCTCGACGAGCGCGAGTGTAGCTCTGACCGTGGCCAAGGCGACGCCGGCCGTGGCGCTCACCTCCTCTGCGGCTGCGGTGGGAGTGGGAAGCGCGGTTACCTTCACTGCAACGGTTACCTCTCCGGCTGGCACGCCCAGCGGTTCGGTCAGCTTCTATGACGGAACGACGTTGTTGGGCTCAGGCACGCTGGCCCTGGGCGTGGCAACCTACACGACCACAAATCTCCCGGTCGGCGCGCTTTCGATTACGGCAGCGTACGGCGGGGACAGTAATTTCTCGACGCTGACCAGCTCAGCCCTTACCGAGACGGTAACGACGTCCTATACCGTCACCGCTCCCACGGCGCCAGTCACCGTCGCGCCGGGAGCGGCCGCAACCATCGACATTACGGTGCCCCCACTGGGAGGCGCATTCGACAACGTAGTCACGCTCTCGGCTTCCGGACTGCCGCCGGGCGCGACCGCCACGTTCAATCCTCCCACGGTTACTCCGGGCAGCGCGGGTGCGACAACTGTATTGACTATTCAACTGGCGGCCCTGGCTGCGGGTGCGTTCGATCCGCATGGAAATTTCCCGTCTCGGCATCTTCCGTTCGCTGCGTTTGCCCTGACGATTGGCTTGTGTGGCGCGGCGTGCGGGCGCAAGCGTGGCTCGAGGATTCTCAAGCGCACCGTCGCGTTCGCCGTCCTCGCTTGTTTGGCAACAATGTTGGTCGGGTGCGGCGGCGGATTCGTGGGCCCGCCCACCACCCAGCCCGGCAGCTACGTGGTCACCATCACCGGCACGAGCGGACCCACACAAGCCTCGACCACAGTCACGGTGGTGGTGCAATGAGGATCCCGGATATGCAGTCGATGCGAGGAGAGATGCGAATGGCCAAGTTATTCCGAGCCGCAATCCTGCTGGCCGCCAGTCTCGCAGGGCTCGGGTTGAGCCCGGCCAAAACCTGGGCGCAAGCCATCGAGCGAATGGAAATCGGTGCGAGCTACAACTTTGTGAGAACCAATGCCCCCCCAGGCGGCTGCGGCTGTTTCACCATGAACGGAGGCAGCGGGTGGTTCGGTTACAGCCTCGATCACAACTGGAAAGTGGTGGGCGAAGTGGGCAGCGAGCACGCCTCCAACATCGACGGATCGGCTTCCGGCCTTACCCTCACTTCGTTTCTCGGCGGCCTTCGCTTCTCCCCGCATCCCGGCCATCGCATTGCGCCCTTTGTCCAGCTGCTTCTGGGAGGAGCGCACGCGAGCGGAGCCTTAACGCCCGGAACCTCCGGCCTGTCCGGATCGGCGAACGGCTTTGCCTTCGCGCCCGGCGGCGGCTTGGACGTGAAGCTGAAAAATCACTTTGCGCTGCGCGCTGTGCAGGTGGATTACATTCTGACGCGAATCAACAACGGCGGCAACGATCATCAGAATAATCTCCGGATCGGTTTTGGGATCGTCTATCGATTCCGGCCAGAGCGCTAGAAACCTGCGGCTCACGGATGAACCACCACGCGCAGCGCTCCGCGCTGCGCCGTGACCTCAACCGGCGTCCGGCAAACGTACTCGCCGTCTGCGTAAATATCGATCGGCGTCTCCGTTTCCACCCGCACTCGCGCCGCCTGAAAGTACTCCACTTCGCGGATGCGCAGGTGGCGGCCAATGTAAACTGTAGGAAACATGCACGCCAGTTTGAAGGGACCGACCCCGCCGATCACGCAGACATCGAGCTGTCCGTCATCCATTTGCGCCCGGGGCGCAATCTTCATACCGCCGCCATACACCGCAGTATTGGCGAAGGCCGCCAGCGTCGTGGGTTGATCGCTGCGCGTTGCCCAGCCGCCGTCCTCGGCTGGCGCTAAAATCTTCATGGAAACCGGTGCAAAGCGAAAAATCGTGGGAGCCAGCGTCAACGCATAACCGCCGTGTCCGCGCAACCAGCGCGGCAAGGCATTGGCCCGGCGGGACACTTCGGCGTCGAGTCCGACACCGGCGACGCTGCAGAAAAAATGCCCAGCGCCGAGCGGGCTGCGAAAGGTCTCGTGTAGCAAGGACCCGCCCTGAACGTCAGTTGCAGCATCCTTCGCTGCCCCTTCCAGTGCATGAATCACTCCCAAATCAATCGTGCGAACATTCTTCTCTCCGGCGCAAAAGCGCTGCCACGCCACAAGAGAATCCCGTACGCCGCGCAGGCCCAGCGCTCGCGCAAAGTCATTTCCGCTCCCAGTCGGGACCACCAGCACCGGCAAGGCAAGCTTCACCACTTGGCTCAGGTGACGGTGAATGGTCCCATCGCCGCCGAAGAGCAGGACGATATCCGCTTGATCGGCCGCAACAGGCAGTCCGATACGCCAGTTAATTTTTTCGTGGGCGCTTGCGTCCGCCTGGAACGGCTTCAGATTTTTCGCAGAACATCCCAGCCCGAGGATCGCGGCGGCGCGCATGTGCGCGGTTGAGACTATCAGAATCGCAGCGCCTGCGGAGATAACAGGTCTCAGGGCCTTGTCCGAGCGGCCAGCGGTCGAGCCTTCCCAGAACGGGGCCGTTCCGACTATGGTAACCTTCCGGCCCCTCCTCAAAACCGGAAACAGCTGTCATCATTGACACGAGAAGCAGGTCTCATTGGAGGCGGGGCATGAAGTTGCGCCGGCTAACGAACCTATCGTTTTTTCTTGCACTTAGCATGAT
Source organism: Acidobacteriaceae bacterium (assembly GCA_003140075.1). GTDB lineage: Bacteria > Acidobacteriota > Terriglobia > Terriglobales > Acidobacteriaceae > Sulfotelmatobacter. Next base: position 67,587 of record PLIO01000120.1, read on the forward strand.
TTTGGCTGGCTGTAGCTCCAGCTCGCAACCCGGACCTACAGTCCTGAGTGCGGCCGCCCCCTCGATTACCACCCAGCCCGCCAACCAAACCGTCACCGCAGGCCAGACTGCCACCTTCTCCGTGACAGTGATGGGAACCACCCCGTTCAGCTACCAATGGCAGAACGGCGCCACCGCAATCACCGGCGCGACTTCCTCCAGTTACACCACCCCCGCAACCACCACCGCCGATAGCGGCTCGCAATACAGCGTCGTCGTCAGCAATGCCATCGCAACCGTCACCAGCAACGCGGCTACTCTCACCGTGAATGCCGCAGTCGCGGCCACCACCGACGTGCTCACCTACCACAACGACATCGCGCGCACCGGACAGAACCTCACGGAGAGCACGCTCACCACCAGCAATGTCAATTCGTCCACTTTCGGCAAGCTCGGCTTCTACGCGGTAGATGGCCTGGTCGACGCCGAGCCACTCTATGCCTCAAACCTCGCAGTTCCGAATAACGGCACCCACAATGTACTGATCGCCGCCACCGAGCACGATTCTGTCTACGCCTTCGACGCGGATTCCGGCGCGTCCCTCTGGCAGGTCACAATGCTAAAAACCGGCGAGACCACCTCGGACGACCGCGGCTGCGGCCAGGTAACTCCTGAAATCGGCGTGACCTCCACGCCGGTCATCGACCGCACCAGCGGCCCGAATGGCGCAGTTTATGTAGTCGCGATGTCGAAAGACGCATCGGGCGACTACCACCAGCGCCTGCACGCGCTCGATCTCGCGCTCGGCACCGAGCTGTTCGGTGGGCCTACCGAGGTTCAAGCCACCTACCCCGGAACCGGAGACAACAGCAGCAACGGAAAAGTGGTCTTCGATCCCGGGCAATACGAAGAACGCTCTGCGCTGTTATTGCTGAACGGCGTGATCTATACCGGTTGGACTTCGCATTGCGACGCCCGCCCTTACACCGGATGGATCATGGGTTACAGCGAATCCACGCTGGCCCAGACGACCGTGCTCAACGTCACCCCCAACGGCAACGAAGGCTCCATCTGGATGGCCGGAGCCGGTCTCGCCGCCGACACTTCCGGCAACATCTATTTTCTCGACGCCAACGGCGTCTTCGACACCACCCTGAATTCCGGCGGTTTTCCCAGCCAGGGCGACTACGGCAACGCCTTCATGAAGCTTTCAACTTCCGGCAACCAACTCGCCGTGGCCGACTATTTTGAGATGGACAATGGACCGGCAGAGAGCGACAGCGACACCGACCTCGGCTCCGGCGGCACGATCGTTCTGCCCGACTTGATCGATGGCTCCGGCAACACCTGGCACCTCGCCGTCGGCGCAGGGAAAGATAGCAATCTGTACCTGGTAAACCGCGACTCCATGGGCAAGTTCAGCCCGAACAACAACAACATTTACCAGGAACTCTCGGGCGCGTTGCCCGGAGGCGTCTTCGCGATGCCCGCATATTTCAACAACACCATCTACTACGGATCGGTCGGAAGCCCCATCCAGGCTTTCACCATCACCAATGCCAAGCTGTCAACGAGCGCCACCGCACAAACCGCCAACACCTTCGGCTATCCCGGCGCAACCCCCAGCATCTCGGCGAACGGCTCGAGCAGCGGAATTGTTTGGGCCGTCGAGAACACCAGCCCGGCGGTGTTGCATGCCTACAACGCCACGAACCTGAGCGAAATCTACAACAGCAACCAAGCCAGCAACGGCCGCGACCAATTCGGCAACGGCAACAAATTCATCACCCCAACGATCATCAACGGCAAAGTGTTCGTCGGCACCCCAACCGGCGTAGCTGTCTTCGGCCTTCTGCCGTGAAACCGTATCAAGTTCGCGCGCAGCATCCTTTTTGATCGAGCTGTCTTCCACCTCGTGTCATCCTGAGCGAAGTTTTTGTTTCGTGCATGCGAAGCAAAATCGCAGTCGAAGGATCCCTTTTGTGCCAGCGCAATCGGCGGCTGTGTTGGGAGTCTCTACGCGCGATGCATTCGCCAGGATTTTGAGCTGTAGTCGGAACTCCCCGCAGAGCCGCGAGCGGTGCCTGCATGAAAGGGATCCTTCGACTCCGCACAGCAATTCGCGAGGCGAATCGCTCTGCTACGCTCAGGATGACAGGGGGGTGAGCTTCTTCCGCACTCGCCGGACAGCCGAGGACGGCTGTCCTCACGTGAATCTCAGTGTGACAAGGTCTCGGTAACGATTCCCGTGCCGGGGATTCCCGGCCGAACTCTCTTAATCAAGCGTCCAACCTGCAACGTGGGTCGGTCGGAGATGTTCAAGACCGTCGTGGGGTCGTTGACGACCGTACCATTGACCTTCACCGCGCCCTGTTTCACCAATCGGCCAGCATCGCTTACGGATCCTGCCAGACCCGCGCGAGCCACTAATTTGTCAATTCGGAGCCGGTTTTCGGGAGCATCAATCGCGGCCTCCTCGACGCTTTCCGGCACCTCATGCTTCTGAAACTGCTTCCCCCAATCCTCCCCCGCCTTTACCGCCGCCTCCGCAGAATGAAAATCTCCCACAATCCTCCGTGCTAGATCCTTCTTCGCCTGCATCGGATGCGCTTCCCGCTTCATCTTCTCAATCTCGGCGACCTGTACATCCGTCAGCAGCTCGTAATACCTCCACATCATCTCGTCCGAGATCGACATGATCTTCCCATACATCTCCAGCGGCGCTTCGTGAATCCCAATCGCATTCCCCAGCGACTTCGACATTTTCTGCACGCCGTCCAGCCCCTCCAGAATCGGCGTAGTCAGCACCACCTGCGACTCCTGCCCGTAAGCCCGCTGCAACTCGCGCCCCACCAGCAGATTGAATTTCTGGTCGGTCCCACCGAGCTCCACGTCGGCTTCCAGCGCCACCGAGTCGTAGCCCTGCACCAGCGGATAAAGCAACTCATGCACGGAAATCGGCTTCTCATTCTTAAATCGTTGATGAAAGTCCTCCCGCTCCAGCAGTTGCGAGACGGTGTATTTCGCCATCAGGCGAACAAAATCGTCGGCGGAGAAAGCTCCCATCCAACGCCGGTTGAAATCGATCACCGTCTTTTGCGGATTGAGAATCTTGAACACCTGCGCCTTGTAGGTCTCCGCGTTGGCCTCGATCTGCTCACGCGTAAGCGGTGGCCGCGTCACTGAGCGCCCCGTAGGGTCGCCGATCATGCCCGTGAAATCGCCGATCAAAAAAATCGCCGTATGTCCGAGATCCTGAAAGTGCTTCAGCTTGCGCAGCACCACAGTGTGCCCCAGATGCAGGTCCGGAGCCGTCGGGTCCATGCCCAGCTTCAC
>PLIO01000002.1 GCA_003140075.1 Acidobacteriaceae bacterium
TGCAGACGCGCAACGGCAAGCGCACTGGTTGGGCTGCAGTGCGAGTGGCGATTCAGATGGTTGAGGAAGGGCTGATTACGAAGGAAGAAGCGATCTTCCGCGTCGAGCCAAATCAGCTGTATGACTTTCTGGTGCCGCGTCTCGATGAGAAGAGCACGAAGATCGAAGTGCTGGCGACGGGATTGCCGGCATCGCCGGGTGCTGCAGTCGGGCAGATTGTTTTTACTGCAGAAGAGGCGGTGAAGAAGGCTGGGCACGGCGCGAAGAAGAATCCTGTGATTCTGGTGCGCGCTGAAACGACTCCTGAAGATATTCAGGGGATGGAAGTCGCCGCCGGTATCTTGACTTCGCGCGGTGGAATGACGAGTCATGCTGCCGTGGTCACTCGCGGCATGGGGAAATGCTGCGTTGCGGGCGCGGGCGATATTCAGGTCGACGAGCGAGCCGGCGAAATGCGCGTTAAAGGGCAGACGTTCAAAGAGGGAGATTGGATATCACTCGACGGCACTAGTGGGCGCGTGATCAAAGGCAAGCTGAACACGCTTGATCCATCGACGGATGATGCGGACCTACAAAAATTGCTGGGCTGGGCGGAGCCGTTCCGAAAGATCGGAGTGCGCGCGAATGCCGACATTCCGCGCGATGCAATTCAGGCGAAGGCCTTCGGAGCCGAAGGCATTGGCCTTTGCCGCACCGAGCACATGTTCTTCGCTCCGGATCGCATCTCGCACATGCGCGCCATGATCCTTGCGGACAACGAGAAAGACCGGCGCGTTGCGCTGAAGAAGCTGCTGCCGATGCAACGGGCCGATTTTATCGGTCTGCTGAAGGCTATGGATGGATTGCCGGTCACGATACGGTTACTCGATCCGCCGTTGCATGAGTTCTTGCCAAAGCGCGAGAAGCTCATGGTTGACATCGCGAGCCTTCCGAGTGCTGATGCGAAGCACAAGAAAGGTTTGGTGGAGGAGTACCGCGAGTACGGCGTGAAAGGCGCCGGCGACCTGAAAAAAATTCTTTCCGGGCTGCTGGCACGCGTCGAGGACCTGCATGAGTTCAATCCGATGCTGGGACATCGCGGATGCCGCTTAGGAATTACCTATCCGGAGATTACCGAGATGCAGGCGCGGGCCATTTTCGAAGCGGCTGTCGCCGTCGAGAAAGAAGGCATCAAGACTCACGCGGAGGTGATGATCCCGCTGATTGCGACCGTAAAAGAAATGGCGAACCAAGGGGCGATTGTGCGGCGCGTGGCGGAAGAAGTATTCAAGGAAAAAGGGAAGCACGTGCATTACCTCGTGGGAACCATGATCGAGTTGCCGCGTGCCTGCCTGGTCGCTGATGAGATTGCCAAGGAGGCCGAATTCTTTTCATTTGGTACCAACGACCTGACGCAGACCACGTTCGGCTTCTCGCGTGATGACGTCAACAAAGTTTTGCCGACGTACCTCGCAGAGGGAATTTTGAAGCAGGATCCGTTCGCCGCGATTGATCGCGACGGCGTAGGCGAGCTCGTGCGTATCGGCATCGAACGCGGACGCAAGACGCGTCCCAATCTGGAGGTGGGAATCTGCGGCGAGCATGGCGGCGAGCCTTCGTCGGTGGAGTTCTGCCATCAGGTGGGAATGGATTATGTATCTTGCTCGCCCTTCCGCGTGCTGACCGCGCGCCTGGCCGGGGCGCAGGCCGGGGCGTCGGAAAAGTTGAAAGTTGAGGGCGGAAGAACCAAATGAAAACCGCAGAGGACGCGGAGAATTTTCTATTCACGCGTCCTCTGCGGTTGTGGTTTGGCTTTTAGTGAACCCCTTGCAGGCGTGCGATCAGTTTCTGCGCCAGGCTTTCCTCTGACTCCGACCACAGCAGCCGCGAACTGGTACCGCTATTTTTCTCAACGTTCTTCGAAAATTCGACTAGCTTTGCCACGTTGTCGCGAATCTTGGCGCGAGTCTGCTCGTTAAGAGACGTCTCCGGCTGCAGGAAATAGGAATCCAAACCGAAGTCCACTTGTATGTGGCCGGTCTGCTGGTAAGCTCCCTCATCGAATTCTTCTCCCTGGACGATGAATTTTACCGGTGCAGGTTCGAGCACCCAGTTTGCATTCGACGCATCCGGCGTCCATAAATCCCAGTGAGCTTCGAAGATGTAAGCGTAATCGTCATGGACCAGTTCCGCGGCAATCAGCGTGGCTTGCCCGGCATCGATTCCCGCCGGAAATCGGCGTTCCAGCACCGTGGCCTCGTTCCACGAAACCGGGTGCAGTGCGAAGTAAGTAATTCCCGGACGCTGCGTCGAGAAAGGAAACTGCTGCAATACGGCAAAGGCGTGTGGGAGCATCTCCGGGCCGGAAAAATCAGCGAACCAAAGACTGAGATAAAGTGGATCGGACACAATTTCCTCGAGTATTCGTTGCCCCACGTTTCTTGTGCAGGCGCTCCCAATTCTAAATTGTTCGGTCGAAACATGCTCTGAGCCAGGGCCAAACGTCCTCCCCCCGTTTTGACAGAGCTGTAAGGGCTTGTTACGATCAAATGTTACGTCGAACACCCACCTTACAACCGTCCCCGTCGTCTAGCCTGGCCTAGGACATCGCCCTTTCACGGCGGTAACACGGGTTCAAATCCCGTCGGGGACGCCAACAAAATCAAGTACTTGCAGGAACCCCAGTTCCCGACGCGGTACGCATTACGGTAGCCGTCGAGAATGTAGTGACCCAACCACGTTCCGTAAAAAGACTGCCAGTCTCCATCCGGCAATTTGAACTTGGCATCGAATTTCCATCGGCCAATGAGAAAGGCAAATCGCGAGAGTTCCGCGGGCACATTGGGGTTGGGCTTCTCAACTCTTTGTTTGTGCTGCTTCATGGGATGATCCTCCCTGGTGGTTGCTCCTAAGAGCTTGGGTCCAATCAGCAGTGATATTGTCGTAAGCAGCATGCTGCGCCGTGTTGGTCCCCAGCTAGCTTGTGCATCCATGCCGTCTTCCTCCTGTCCCGCCTCAGTTGGAACTGGAGAAAGCGTTCCTCCGTTAAGATAACGGAGCGAACGTATGAGGAAGGAACGGAAGCATTTCACTCCAGAAGAAAAAGTAGCCATCCTGAGGCGGCATCTTGTGGACAAAGTACCCGTCTCGGAGCTGTGTGAAGAATTAGGCCTGCGGCCAACATTTTTCGAGCTGCCCGTTGTACGCCACAATCGCGAATAGGACTCCCGGCAAATCTCCGGGGCACAAATCAGAGCCTCACCGGGGCACCTTGTTTGGGCTGCGCGGTGGTCCGCCACAGCCCGCGCGCCGAGAGGATGACGGAGAACAGAGCGGTCACGCCGAGCGCGAGGAGCGTCCAGATAAAGAGGAAGGCCCCGTTGGACTTGGCGATCGCTCCGCCGACTCCCGCCCCCTTCATATGGATGACGGGGACGACCAATTCAAGGAGCGACACGACTAGGAGGACGACGTACCCGGATCGCTTTCCGGCCAGCACCAGCGTTCCGTACAGCTGGACGACCAAAATGGGCAGCACGATCAGGTCGAAAAGCGTTCCTGGTTCCATTCCCCGCACGATATCGTCCGTCTGGTGAAAGATCATGAAGAGGACCGAGAGAAGAGACGCGATGGTTAGCGTAAGGTTCTGTTTCATTGGATATCTCCTTGTTAGACTGGAGCGCCCTGGTCTTGCAATGCGCGGATGATGACACTTTTTACCCTAGCGCTCGAAAAAGCCATGAGCGAAGACGTGATTGCAACCTGCGACGAGATTGACGCGGAGAATCGCCGCGCTTCCGTGATGAGTCCCTGCATCTCGGTATGCGCGCGGCGGTGGACCAAGTCCTCTAGCGTTCGGCAAAGCGAGGCACACTGATAGGCGCGCCGGCCGGCGATACTTGTTTTGCCGGGAGGAGTACAAGCATCGTGACTCCGATCACGGCAAACATCACAATGTCCTGGGGGCTATCCTGCCTGTGCGTCCCGTGCGCGATGGCCTGCGCCGACATGATAGTCATCGTGAACCCATGGGCAAGGCTTGACCACGCCCCATAGGCGATCATCAAGCGATGCTTGGCCGGCTGCTTAACGGCCAGCAACAGACAGACCCCAAGCGCCGTGTTGAGGCTCAGGAACATCGGCATGACGTCACCATGCCCGACAAGCCACTTGTCGTGCCACAGATTGTCGAACAGGAGATAGCCCCAAAAGCAATAAAGCAAGCCAACCAACACCAACACTATCTGTAAGGCGCGCTCACGTTTCATACCGTCCTCCGTTTTGTGCGATGCAAGGTGATTACCAACTTTTTTACTTCAGCTTGTGCGCTTGTTAGCTGCGGTGCGTCCGATACTGGAACCCTGCGAGCATCCGCAGTGTGGGCAGAATGCTTCTCCCCCTCGAATAGGCTTGCCACAGGAACTGCAAGGCCCAAGGATGGGCGCTCGGAACAGAAAATAAAGGATGAATCCAATCAAATTGGGTATCAGGAAAGCGGCAATCACCCAGGCCCAGGCAGGCATCTGACGCCTCTTTGCGTCCCCATAGATATATCCGAGGGCAAGGAAAAAAGCCGCGGTGAAGACGCCAAACGTCAAGCCAAACCAAAGCGCTTCTGGCATGGTACTGAGAAATCCTTTGGAAGCAAGTAAGGAACGGCCCTGGCTGGAAGCAAAATAGACTACCCAAATCGGGATCGCCAGTGCTGCGATGACCATTGCAGACCTGGGTAGAACATTCCGTCTTGCGGTTCGCAACAAGACAGCCGCAACTACAAGCCCGGCCAAGAACGCTACCAAAAGCACCGCCGATTGCTCTGTCATGCAATACCTCTATTCTCACCAGGGGCCGCGAGCAGACGTAAGGCCGAGCAAAAAGATGGAAGCAGCCAAAAGATGAGCACACCTGCCTGGACTTGAGCAGTGTCGAAATGCATTGGGACCGTCAGGAGCTTGGCCACCTGGTAGACAAGTGCCGATCCCACAAATGACATCAAGAGCGCTACAGCAAATGCAGCCCAGATCTTGAATTGCACTTTGTGCTGTCGCATTGTCTCGGTATGATGCGCAAGAATCTCACGGACCTGGGCATTCGAATCTGGTTCACTCGTAAAGGTGAATTCCCGCAACCCCCGAATCGTACGCGCAGTTAGCTCGAGGTAGCGCTTGCAGCCATCACAGTCGCGGATGTGGTCACGGATGAGCTGTCTTTCGCCCTCTGAAACCTCTTCTACGAAAGACCTGTCGATAAGCTCGCGAAATCTCTTGTCACCCTCCATGCGAATCACCCCCTTCCTCAAATGCGGATCTCAGTGCTGCAAGACCGCGATAGATTCTGGACGTCACCGTTGTCACAGGGGCGCCCAAGACCTGAGCGATCTCCGCAAGAGACAGGTCTTCTTGAAACCTCAGCAGCAAAGCCTCGCGATACAGCGGTGACAGAATCTGCAGCCGGCCGGCCAGACTCATTGCGTCTTCGCTTCGAGCCGCGGCTTCGAATGGGGAAGGACCGGAGGAGGGTAACAGCAGCACTGCATCGCGATCATTTGGCAAGGAAGCTGTCTGTACCGCTTTTCGTTTTTTCCGG
>PLIO01000185.1 GCA_003140075.1 Acidobacteriaceae bacterium
TGGAAGGGCGACCGCATGGGCAACTTGGTATACCGGAAGACCGCGCGCAATTTTAATCCCATGATGGCGACGGCAGCGAAGGTGACGATTGCGGAGGTTGAGCAGTTGGTGGAAGCCGGAGAGTTGGACGGGGATTTGGTGCACACGCCTTCGGTCTACGTGAAGCGGATTTTTCAGGGAGAGTCGTATGAGCGGCGGATTGAGAGGCGGACGGTAAGGAAGGCGAGTAGCCAGTAGCGGAAGGTAGAGATCCTTCGACTCCGGTTTTGCTTCGCTATCGCGAAGCAAAATCCTCGCTCAGGATGACAAACTGTTTTAGGGACGAATCCTTAACCATGACGAAGCCAGGCAAAGACATCGAGAAGCGCGAGCGCATCGTGAACCGGATTGCGCGCGAACTGCGCGATGGATTCTACGTGAACCTGGGCATTGGAATGCCGACGCTCATCGCCAATCATGTTCCGCCGGGCATCGAAGTCGTCTTGCAATCGGAGAACGGAATGCTCGGGATCGGTCCATATCCGCTGGAGGGGCAGGAAGATGCCGACCTGATCAACGCGGGCAAGGAGACGGTGAGCGAAATGGCGGGCACGTCGTATTTTTCGAGCGCGGATTCCTTTGCCATGATCCGCGGCGCGCACATTGATTTGAGCGTGCTGGGGGCGATGGAAGTGGATGAGGGCGGCAGCCTGGCGAATTGGATGATCCCCGGAAAGATGGTGAAGGGAATGGGCGGCGCGATGGACTTGGTTGCCGGAGCGCGGCGCGTGGTGGTGGCCATGGAGCACACCACGAAGGATGGCGCTCCGAAGATTTTGAAGAAATGCACGCTGCCGCTGACTGGTGTGAGAGTTGTGGACACGATTGTGACGGAGATGGCCTACATCCGGGTGACGGAGCGGGGGTTGGTGCTGGAGGAAGTGGCTCCAGGATTGACGGCGGAGGATGTGCAACGCGCGACCGAGGCTAGGCTGGTGATGAGCGCAGGCTTGAGGGTGATGGAAGGTTAGGGTGAAAGCATAGCGGCGGAAGTACGCATTGAGGCGTGAGGAAATCCTCATGGGCAGCGCAATCGGAACAATCATTGGGCTTGCGTTGGGAGCATTTGGCTTTGTGGTAATGCGGAACCCGATGAAGCTCTGCCTGCTTGCCCCGGGGCAGGAAGGCTACTACCAAAGAGCGGTGCTGGATCGGTGGCAGCGTGTTTCACTGCGCCTACTCGGGGTGCTAGTGTCTCTCTTTGGAATGGTGATAATGTCGGCTGCTCTTGGCGGCTGGCTGAAGGTTCGCTCTCTCCAAGCCGTGTCGGATGGATTGCTCGTAGAGATGGGCTTGCTCTTCGGTTGTGCCTGGGTGCTTGGCCTTATTCTAACGATCGCGCAGGCGATTCGCGGTGAGTTGTTCGATTGGTTTCGGATTTGGAAGCAAGGAGCCCTGCTCGGTCCGATCGATGTTTACCCGCCGATAACGCCCGCAATGGAAAAGGAATCGCGAGCATTCACAGCCGGATTCTGCGTGCTAGTAAGTATCGCGATTGGCAGTGCCGCTTACCGTCTCTACCGCTAAACGACCTTCCTTCGCTGAGGTTGTCGAAACTTCTACAAGAAAGTCCCTTCTTAGATCCTGAACGGCGCGGCCAGCAGGCGGAACGGGAGTGTGATGGCGAGGTAGATGATCTCCAGCACGCCGTGGACGGCGACGCCCACGATGCGAAACGGCAGCAGCAAAAGCCAGATGAAGGGGTAGGCGACCAGCGCCAGCAATGCCAGCGGCCAGCAGAGTACGAAGAGGATGCACCACAGTAGGAAAGCGAACATGATGGAGCCTCCTTCTTTTCTATTTCATTGTACGGCGGTGGGGGAGAAAAAGTTCCGCGTCGGAGACCTGGGGTAGGAATTGAAATGCCTTGCGGAGGCAATCGTGGCCCAAAGCTGAAAGGGATCCTTCGACTGCGGTTGTGCTTCGCTTCGCGAAGCACGATCCTCGCTCAGGATGACAAAGTTCAGGATGACGGGCGTTCAATTGCGCGCTACTCGTAGCGCAGCGCCTCGGCCGGCAGAGTTCTTCCGGCAGACCATGAGGGATAAAGCGTAGCCACAAACGAAACTCCCACGGCTACTAGCACGACCCACACGCCATCTTTAAGGCGTGGTGCGAAGGGGACGTAGTCGATGGAGTAGACCTCGGGCGAGAGCGAGATCATGTGATAGTGCCCGCCGGCATAGGAGATGGCATAGCCCAGCAGCAGCCCGATCGCGGTGCCGATTACGCCGATCAGCACTCCCTGGGCGATGAAAATGTTTCTCACCTGCGACCTGCGGGTGCCCATCGAGAGGAGCACGGCGATGTCCTTGGTTTTTTCCATGACCATCATGATCAGCGAAATCAGAATGTTCAAGGCTGCCACAAAAACGATCAGGCCGACGGTGATGTACGTGACCAAGCGCTCCATGTTCAGGGCGTGAAACAAAGCTTTGTTTTGCTCCTTCCAATTGGTGGTCATAAAGCCTTTGCCGGCTGCGTCTTCAAGTTGGCGGGAAACTATGTCCGCCTTGTCGATGTCGTCGACTCTGAATTCGATCACGGAGATTAAATCGCCGAGGCCGAATAGCCGCTGCGCATCCGAGAGGCGAGTAAAAGCCCACGAGGAATCGTAATCGTAGAAGCCGGAGTTGAAGATTCCGACTACGCGAAAGCGGCTGTATTTCGGCACCATTCCAAACGGAGTGAGTTCGCCTTGCGGACTAGTGACCAAGACGACGGAACCGATCGTCGCGCCCAGGTTGTCGGCCATGTCTTTGCCCAGAATGATGGGTGGCATGGCGGCGACGCGCGCGTGCACACCGGCCAGGGAGTCGGGAGAATTCATGGTCGCTGACACTCCCGGGACAGCCCCCTTCGACAGGCTCAGGGCAGGCGAGGCGGCTGTCCCCGTATGATCTTCTTCCGGAGCGGAAGGGGATTCTTCGAGCGCAGCCGCCGAACCTTCTTTTATTGTGCTGAGCAAATCGCCGACCCTGCGCTCATCCGCTGGAACCATGCCTTTGAGCACTGCCCCGCGGGCGCGGGGCCCGATGGAAATCAGAACCTGCTCAAAAATTGCGGGAGCCGCTGCCACAACGTGTGGCTGTTTGGAAAGCTGATCGAGCAGCGGCGGCCAATCCTTGATTCCGTCATCAGCCACTCTCAACAGGCTGACGTGCGATGTCGATCCAATGAGGCGCTCCTGCAAGTCCTGGCGAAAGCCGTTGTTGATCGCGAGCGCCACGATGAGCGAGGCCACGCCCGCCGCCACTCCAATGATCGAGATGCCGGTAATGATGCCGATAAACGCTTGGCGGCGTTTGGCGCGCAGGTAGCGGGTCGCGATGAAGAGTTCGAAGCGCATGAGCCAGCTTTCAGCCCTCAGCTTTCAGCCAAGTCGGATTATAACTACCGGCTCTTCGCCGTGTGTGCCCTCAGCAAATAAAGCTCTCAACACAGAGGCCAAGGCCGGTTGCGGAAGATGCAGAGCGGCGCCGTTGTCCAGCGCGATCAAGTCATATTCGGGGCAGAACGGCGGGTACGGCCGATCGGTAGCGTCGGTATTCTTCTCCAAAGCGGCTCTCTAGCTCTTTATCCTCCCACCCGATCATGAGGGCGCCGCTGATCACAACCAACGCCGTTAGCGCCCAGCAAACTGCCAGGCCCGTGCCCAAGCTCCACGCCAGCATCTCGCAGAGATGGCCCAGATAGATGGGATGCCGCACGCGGGCGCGAACGCCCGTGGTCATCAGGCGTTGTTGGCTGTGGTTGCGCAAGACCTCTGGCAAGCCTCCGAGCTGTGCCAGGCTGAACTGGCTGTGCGACGGCTTATAAAGAATAAGGCCCGCGCAGAACAGAGCGCCCGCTGGAATCCAGGTCCAGTAGTTTGCATACAAGAGGACGCTGCGCCAGGGCGCCGTGATGGCGGCTACGGCCGCCCACATTGCCATCCACACCGGCAGCAGAATCCGGTACGGTGATCGTCGCCGTGATCTCCAATATTCGGCGCGCGGATGAATCAACAGCCAGAACCCGGGGATGGTTGAGTAGACAACGCAGGCAATCCACCCGACGGTTCGGAGCAATGCCGCCATGAGTCGATTCTACCTGTCGGAGAAGGCGCGCCATGCGCGCCTTCTCTTTCTATGGCACATTAGAAGATCACATCAGAATCCATGCCCGCACCCTCCGACTCCAAAGCTGGACGCATCGCCTTTACCCATCCCGATTTCGTGCTGTTCCAGATTGCGCGCTTCCTTATCGTTGCTGCCGTGGAAATGCAGGCCGTCGCCGTGGGTTGGCAGGTTTACGACATCACCAAGCGCGCCCTCGATCTGGGCTTGGTGGGTCTGGCGCAGTTTCTTCCGGGCATTCTGCTGTTTCTGGCGTCTGGCCATGCCTCCGATCGGTTCGACCGGCGCAAGGTGCTGGGTACGTGCTACGCGGGATATGCGGTTTGCTCCGGCCTTTTGCTCGTTCTCGCGCTGCGGAGCACGCATGCGGTGCTGCCCATCTACCTTGTGCTGATTCTTCTCGGTGTGGTCCGCTCTTTCAACGGAACGGCCAGCCGTTCGATTCTTCCGCAACTGGTTCCCGAGGAACACTTCGCCAACGCCGTGGCGTGGAACGCGACCACCTTTCAAGCCGCAACGATTCTTGGGCCATCACTCGGTGGCATTCTCTATGCGGCTTTCCACGGTCCGTCTGCGGTTTACTCCGCCGCCATGCTGACCGCAATCGGCGCGCTGCTCTCCTGCTTCCGCATCAAGACGCGGCAGCAAGCGCGCCGGCGCGAGCCCAGGACAATGAAGACCGTTTTTGCGGGATTGCACTTCATCTGGCGAGAGAAACTGATTCTGGGCGCGATTTCTCTGGATTTGTTTGCGGTGCTTCTGGGCGGAGCCGTGGCCCTGCTGCCGGTGTATGCCCGCGAGATTCTACACACCGGGCCTTGGGGCTTGGGGCTGCTGCGCACCGCTCCCGGCGTAGGCGCGGCTGTGATGGCGATTGCGCTGGCTCATCGTCCGCTGCGCGGCCGCGCCGGCCCGACGCTGTTGTGGTCGGTGGCTGGGTTTGGAGTCTTCACGATTCTCTTTGGCGTGTCGCGCAGCCTGCTGCTGTCGCTGGCTTCACTGGTTCTTCTCGGCGCCTGCGACATGATCAGCGTGATCATTCGAGCGACGCTGGTACAGTTGCGCACGCCCGACGAAATGCGCGGGCGCGTGATGGCGGTCGATATGGTTTTTATCGGGACGTCGAACGAACTCGGCCAGTTCGAATCCGGACTCACGGCGCAGTGGTTCGGTACGGTGCCCGCGGTTTTGCTGGGCGGAGTGGGAACGCTGGTGGTGATTGCAGTCTGGGCATGGATATTCCCCGAATTGCGGCGCGCGGGGGCACTCAGCGCCACTCGAACTGACCGTCTGGAAGAGGCTGCGGAAACGACCGAGGAAACTCCGTAGGACGACTCGATTTCGGAGGCCATCGTCCACAAGTTGCCGCGAAGCGAAGGTTATTTCTGTCGTATCACCGTCTTGGCGGCGCCCATGTTGTCGTAACGGTCGTAAACCCGCACCACTACCACATGCTCTGAAGAGGCTCCGCCGTCCTTCGCGGATTCTGGTGTGACCTTGAAATCGTAGTTCTCGATTTTTGCATCCGAGAGACGGCCTACCGGCTCCACGTAGTTCCACTCGCCGGCATCCACTGAATATTCCGCGCGCTTGATGGGGGAAAAACCATCGCCCGCACGGAACGTCACGTGAATCTGTCCGCCTTCGACGGACGCTGCCAAATTCTCGATCCGCGGCGGTGTCGTGTCCACTTCAAAGCGGCGGCTTTCCTTCGACGCGGTCAGGGCTTCTCCGGGCGAGTGTGAAGGCGCGTCCGAAGCAATCACCTTCACGGTGTAGCCGCCATCCGGAAGCAGGCTCGCGTCGAACGAATACGCCTTGTCCGTCAAATTGTCTTTGAGCAGCAGCCAGCGCGTCTCGCCGTCGCCGCGGTAGTAAACGGAGTAGACGAGTTGGTCGTCGTTCTCGTCGTGCGCGCTCCACTTCACTCCGATGGAATCGCGATCGTGAGAACTTGGAGTCGGGGCCTCGAAATGTATGCCCGATCCGCCGAAAGAAGCTCCGCTGGAATCCGATCCCAGACTGATCCCCGTAGCTTTGGGCAGCGGCTGGTACTTCACGCCGACCTGTACCGTCACATCGTCGATCTCGGGAGCCGCGTTCTTAGGCAAATAGTTCAGCACCACGCTGTCCACTCCGGGCGCGGCGGTTCCCACGTGCAGCACGGCTTTCCACTGGGCGTAGCGGGCCGCCGGAATTCCGGTCTCCGGATTCTTGCCCAGGTCGATTTTCTTCCACGCGCTCCAGTTGCGATCGGGATTATCTACATTGCCGCTGCGCGCATAGAGATCCACGCCGCCCGCCCCGCGAAACTCTGTCCGCCCCCAGCGCGAAAAAATCTTGGCGTCGAATACATCGCTTTCGTACGTGCCCTGGACTTCGGGCCCCGGTCCCAGTACAAACACTTTTCCCAGATTACTGGTTGCAGCATACAAACCGCCGCTTGGAGCCTTAGCGAATGCGGTAACCTGCGAAGCCGGAGCTTTCAGCAGATCGGAAAAATCATCCAGACCGGTGATGGCAAAAATGTGGCCGCGATTGCCCGTGCCGGCCAGCAGACGTCCCTGCGAATCAAAGGCCAGAGCATAAACAATGTCCTCGTGCGAGGTCCACATCTTCGTGGGAGAACCGTCCGGGGCAATGCGATAGACATCGGAACCGCTGCTCGCGCCTCCGCCAGGAAATGGAAACGGCCCAGCCATCGCAGGTGTGCCGGGTGCAGCGGTGATCGTCATGCCTGGAACTTGCGGTGCCGCGCCACTCCCAGGTGCGCTCGCTCCGATCGTCAACATGGCTGCGGCCATGCCCGAAGAGCTTTGACCGCCCGTGCTGCGTTTCTCACCGACCGCCGCCGCGTAAATGTTGCCCAAGCGATCGAGCGCCAGCGCAGTGATCTCTTTCTTGGGTGCGCTGTAGAGGACGAACCCCTCGCCCGCCGGAGAAATGCGATAGATGAGACCGCTGCCATCGGAGCCGGCAATCAGATTGTCCTGCGAGTCGAAGGCGAGCACGCGTATGTGGGTTTCGTCGCTTTTGAAGAACACGGAATGCTCGCCCTTGAGCGTGACGCGATAAATTTCTCCGTGGTCCCCGGTTGCTACATAGAGGTTGCCGGCTTTGTCCAGCGCAAGATCCCAAATGTACTTAGTTCCTGGTTCGAAGTAGACCGACGAACTCCAGGAAGGGTCCGCACTCGGTTTGGTCGCATCTTTGTCCTTGTCGGAGGCTTGCGGCGAGTCCGCTTTGGCCGGCTGCGTCTTGCCGCCGGACGCGTGCTCCAGTTTGTAAACCTTGCCATCCGGAGCGGTAGCCGCATAGATCGCGCCTCCGGGGCCAGTTTGCAGAGCCTGCACCTGCAGTTCTTTGGGCTCAAAAATGATCGTAGCTTTTCCGTCCGGAGTGATGCGGTACACTCGCGCGGGCGCGCCCGCTGCTACATACACGTTGCCCCCATCGTCGGCGGCAATCGCCCAGATATAAGTGGAAGGCGTGGCGTACAGGCTCTTGAACGTCGGCGCCAGTTCCAGGCCGCCAGCGTTGCGAATGGCTACCCCCGTCGCCGTCCCCTTGGTGAGTTCGTCGAATTTCGACTGTTCCCAGGTGCGCGTGCCCTCGGCAAATGCCGCCGGGATCAGCCCGGAGCCGCTCAAGTTTGTGAGAAAAAGACCAACAAGAAGAAAGAAGAAAAGCTTTCGCGCACTCTGCAATTTCATACCTCGAACCGTCATTACAGCCAGAATCTTCAGGTTACCATGCCTGACCGATGCGAGGCGGAGAACGCGGGCTGGGCTAGGCTCACACGAAGCCTGATTCTCCGTGATATCGTAGAATTTCATGCGTTCCTCGCGTCAAGATCTGCTGCGTTTGCTCGCCCACAAGTCTTTTCGCCTGGGCGAGTTCAAGCTCTCTTCGGGCGGCAAGAGCGACTACTACATCGACTGCCGTACCACAACGCTTGATGCCAAAGGTTCCCGCCTGACCGGCCAGGTGTTCGCCGACGAAATCCGCGAGCGGGGATGGAAGCCGCAGGCCATCGGAGGCCTCACCATGGGCGCCGATCCCATCGTGGTCGCGGTCTCAGTAGTAACCGGCGAGCTGCATGGGTTTCTTGTGCGCAAAGCCGAAAAGCAGCACGGCACGGGGCAGCGAATCGAGGGCTTTCGCGAGAAGGGCGCGCGCGTGGTGATCGTTGACGATGTCTGCACCACCGGCGCCTCCACCGTGCAGGCGATCGAAGCCGCCCGCGAGTTCGGATTCGAGATTGCCGGCGTGATGTGCCTGGTGGAGCGCGAAGAGGCGAAGGGCCGTCCCAGCGTGGAGAAGGCAGCGGCCCCGGCGCCGTTCATTTCGATTTTCACTGCCAGGGACGTGCGTGCCGAACACACCCTTCAAACGGATGATACCGAGCCTGTAGTTTTTGCCGTCGCGGCCGCGTGTGAAATCTGCGGACGGCCGGCGGTGACGAATGTCCCGGGCAACCGCTGTGCGGTGCATAGAAGTTAAGGACTCGTCTGATAACGGTTCTCGGTCTGCTTTTGCCAACGACCAACGACTGACGGCTGACGACCAACGACTAACATCATGATTCAAACTCTCGAATGGACTGACAACGGCGTACGCTTCATCGACCAGACGAAGCTGCCCACGAAAGAAACTTACGTCACCTGCGAAACACACGAGCAGGTGGCCGATGTCATCCGCACCATGGTGGTGCGTGGAGCGCCTGCCATCGGCGTTGCGGCGGCCATGGGAATTGCTCTCGGCGTGAAAAACTCCAAGGCGGAGACCGTGGCCGACCTCAAGCGGGAGCTCGACCAGATCTGCGACATCATCGGCAAAACTCGTCCAACCGCCGTCAATCTCTTCTGGGCGATCCGCCGCATGCAGGAGAAGTTCGAGCGCGTGCGGATTCGTCCCCTCGCACAAATTAAGCAGGATCTGATCGAAGAATCCAAGCGCATGTACGCCGAAGACATAGCCGCCAACCAGGCCATGGGGCGCCACGGCGCCACGCTCATGCCGAGCGAAGGCGGAGTGCTTACTCACTGCAATGCCGGTGCGCTGGCCACCGCTGGATACGGCACCGCACTGGGCGTGATCCGTGCCGCGGTCGAGCAAGGCAAGAAGATTCACGTCTATGCCGATGAGACTCGGCCTTTTTTGCAGGGCTCGCGCCTTACCGCCTGGGAGCTGATGAAGGACGGCATCCCTACCACGGTGATCTCCGACAACATGGCGGGTGCGGTGATGAAGCAAGGCAAGATCGGGGCCATCGTCGTAGGCGCGGACCGCATCGCGGCCAACGGAGACGTTGCCAACAAGATCGGAACCTATACCGTCGCCATTCTAGCCAAAGAGCATGGCATCCCGTTCTACGTGGCCGCGCCGATTTCGACGGTCGATCTCGAATGCCCCGACGGTGGCTCGATTCCTATCGAGCAGCGCAATGCGAAGGAAATCACTCACATCGCCGGCCGGCAAATGACGCCCGAAGGCGTGTCGATTGAGAATCCCGCCTTCGATGTGACCCCGGCGAAGTACGTAACTGCCATCATCACCGAGCGCGGCATCGCCCGCGCCCCGTACGAAGAGTCCCTGCATAGCTTGGCCAGCACAGAAACTAAGGTCGAGGTCTAGCAGGCTGCGGAAAAACTCGATTCGCCAGGGATTTGAAAGGGCGCGACTTTCAGTCGCGCCGCAAAGCCAAATAAAATTAATAGCGGCTTCAGCCGCCAGTGCCACCCCCGGGCGTGACGCCGGTCACCTCGCCGGCACCGTGTC
The DNA here is from genome assembly GCA_003140075.1 of Acidobacteriaceae bacterium. Taxonomy (GTDB): domain Bacteria; phylum Acidobacteriota; class Terriglobia; order Terriglobales; family Acidobacteriaceae; genus Sulfotelmatobacter. Next base: position 9,939 of record PLIO01000185.1, read on the forward strand.
CCACGTACAGTTTTCCTTGGACGCTCTTCGTAAATCGCCGGGAGGACGTCGGCCCGTTTGCTTCGCTGGTCCATATGGTTCGAATGTGCCATGTGGAGACAATCGCGGGTGTGAGAAGATGGTTTTTCTACTGTTCAAGGCCCCGGCAGGCTCAGGCGCGGACAGGATGGTGCGTGGCGGAGGCGAAGTGCATCTAACACAGGTGGCGGCGGGGCAAGAGTCGCTGCTTCGGGTTGAAGGGCTGAAGAAGGTTTTCCGGTCCGGTGAATCGGACCTGGTGCTCTTTGAAAATTTGTCGTTTGAGGTGAAGCGGGGCGAGATGCTCGCGATTGTCGGCGAGTCGGGAGCGGGAAAGAGTACCTTGTTGCACATCCTCAGTGCTCTTGATCGCGCTTCCGCGGGTAACGTATACTGCGCGAAATTGCAACTGAGCGCGTTGTCAGCGGATGAAGCGGCGGAATTTCGCAATCGCGAGGCCGGTTTTGTCTGGCAGTTTCACTATCTGCTGCCGGAATTCACGGCTGCGGAGAATGTCGCCATGCCGCTGCTGGCGCGGGGGCGTACCTGGGGAGAGGCGGCGCCTGAGGCTTCGCGTTGGCTGCGCGAGGTTGGATTGGAGCAACGTGCGCATCACCGTTCGGGAGAGCTTTCGGGCGGAGAGCAACAGCGCGTGGCCCTGGCGCGGGCGCTCATTACCGGTCCAAAGTTGTTGCTGGCGGATGAGCCCACCGGGGACCTTGACGGGCAGACGGCGGAAGCGGTTTTTGAATTGATAGCGCGACTACATCGCGAGCACCAACTCACCTCTATCATCGCAACCCATAATTTGTCATTTGCGCGGCGCTGCCATCGGGTGTTGCGCCTGGAGCGGGGGCGCGTGGAAGAAATAAGGCCGGAGTCGTTGCCATCGTAGTTGTCGGGAACGGGACGAACAGGATTCATTAAGAGCAACATTAGTAAGACAAAGTGCAAGAAATTGTGCCTATCGACGGCAGGGGAGGATTTCAACAGGTTCCTTCGGTAACATTATAAAAACGTTTGAGTGCTTGGGTTCTGTGGCTGTTTGATTGCATAATAAGAGAGTGATAGCCAACAAGACACAAGCTAGGAATAGCGGTCCAGGGTTTCGGTAGGTCGGGCGGGATCCAGCGCCTTCTCGGCCAGAAGGGTTCAGGGGGAAGGGCATTATGTTTGAACGCTATACGGAGAAAGCCAGGCGCGTAATCTTTTTTGCGCGCTACGAAGCAAGCCAGTTCGGGTCTCCTTATATAGAGACCGAGCACCTGCTGCTGGGGCTGCTGCGCGAAGACAAAGCCCTGACCAATCGTTTCCTGCGTTCGCACGCCTCGGTTGAATCCATCCGCAAGCAGATCGAGGGTCACACCACGATTCGCGAGAAGGTCTCCACCTCAGTGGATCTTCCGCTGAGCAACGAGTGCAAGCGCGTGCTGGCCTATGCCGCCGAAGAGGCGGAGCGGCTATCGCACCGGCACATTGGGACCGAGCACCTGCTTTTGGGTTTATTGAGAGAAGAGAAGTGCTTTGCCGCCGAGATTCTGCATGAGCGCGGCCTGCGCTTATCTACCATCCGCGAAGAACTGGCCCGCACCAGCCAGGAGAAAGCGCAACCGCAACGGCAGCGGGAGTCGTCGCTGCTCAGCGAGTTTTCGCGCGATCTTACGCAGGCGGCGATGGACAGCCAGCTCGATCCCTTGGTCGGCCGCGATGGGGAACTCGAACGCGTAGTCCAGATTCTTTGCCGCCGCACCAAGAACAATCCGGTGCTGATCGGCGAGCCGGGCGTGGGCAAGACGGCGATCGTCGAAGGGCTAGCGCAGCGCATCGCCGACGGTGAGGTTCCGTCGTTCCTTGCGGACAAGCGAATTCTGGCGCTCGATCTCTCCTTGATCGTCGCCGGCACGAAATATCGAGGACAATTCGAAGAGCGGCTGAAGACCATCATGAAAGAGCTGATGGAATCTCAAAATTCCATCATCTTCATTGATGAGCTGCATACGCTGGTAGGCGCGGGATCGGCGGAAGGTTCGCTTGACGCCGCAAACATCCTGAAGCCGGCATTGTCGCGCGGCGAAATTCAGTGCATCGGCGCAACCACTCCGGGCGAATATCGGAAATCGATTGAGAAAGACCGGTCGCTAGAGCGGCGTTTCCAGGCCGTCAAGGTTCCTCCACCGAACGAGGCGGATGCGGTCAAGGTTCTTTTCGGCATCAAGGACCGCTACGAGAAGTTCCACGCCGTCACCTATACCGACGATGCCATCAACTTCGCGGTCTCGCACTCGAACCGCTACATCCCAGACCGTTTTCTGCCAGATAAAGCAATCGATCTGGTCGACGAAGCCGGCGCGCGCGTGAAGCTGCGCCAGACCTCGCAGCCCGAAGAGATCACCGAAGTACAGAAGCGGATCAAGTTCATCGTGCACCGTATGGAGAACGCGATCGCAAATCACGAGTTCGAGAAGGCCCGCTTCTACTCGGACGAGGAACGCAAGGAGCGCGAGAACCTGCGTGCACTGCGCGAGAAGTATCATCTGGATGAATCCTCCACCGGTGTTGTCGGCCGCGAAGACATCGAGGATGTAGTTTCGCGCTGGACCGGCGTTCCCATCACTTCGATCAAAGAAGAAGAAACGCAAAAGCTGCTGCGCATTGAGGAAGAACTGCACAAGCGCATCATCTCGCAGGATAAATCGATCAGCGCGCTGGCTCGGGCCATCCGCCGTTCGCGTGCGGGATTGAAGAGCCCGAACCGGCCCATCGGTTCGTTCCTTTTCCTGGGACCAACCGGCGTGGGCAAAACAGAAGTTGCGCGCACACTGGCGCAATTCATGTTCGGGACGGAAAAAGCTCTGGTCCGCTTCGATATGTCCGAGTTCATGGAGAAGCATTCCGTCTCGAAGCTGATCGGTTCGCCTCCGGGATACGTGGGCTACGAAGAAGGCGGCCAGCTCACTGAGCGCGTGAAGCGCGCCCCGTATTCGGTGGTCCTGCTCGATGAAATCGAGAAGGCGCATCCCGACGTGTTCAACATTTTGCTGCAGGTTTTTGAAGACGGCCAGCTTACCGATGGCCTCGGCAACACGGTCGACTTCAAGAACACGATCCTGATCATGACGTCGAACATCGGCGCGCGGCACCTGCAGAAGCGCGAAGGCTTCGGCTTCCAATCGACCAAGGACGAAATGGTTTCGAGCAAGGTCGAGGAGTTGGTGAAGGGCGAAGTGAAGCGCACCTTCAATCCAGAATTCCTCAACCGTCTGGACGAGATCATTCTGTTCCTGGCTTTGAGCGAGGCGGACCTGATCCAGATTCTGGAGCTCATGGTCACGCAGCTCAACAATAACCTGGCGCAGAAGGCAATTACCGTCACGGTGGCCGACGAGGCCAAAAAGTGGATCCTCAACCAAACCCTGACCGATCGCACCTACGGAGCGCGGCCGCTACGCAGGGCGCTGCAGAAATATATTGAAGACCCGCTGTCGGAGGCGCTGATCCAGGGAACGATTACGACGCGTCCGGCATTTATCGAGGTCTTCCTCGAAGACAACAAGCTGTTCTACCGTCCGGTGGATGCGGAAAAGAGCACCGAAGGCGTGCTGCTGTACGAGAACAGCTAGCCGCTAGCCATCAGCTTTCAGCCGTCAGTGCGAGCTGGCGGCTTTTCTTTTGCCCGCACAAGTCCAAAATTTTGCGTACAACCGGTTTCCCCAATCGGGCGGCACTGGAAATTTTGTAGGCCAACCGGATTGACCCGAAGAAAAAACTGTGATTAGATGCCGAACACTAGGCTGGTTCGGCGCCAGAACCCGCCAACGAAGAGGGCGTGCAAACCGAGGAGGATGTATGAAGTGCAGTTTGGTTTACGCAACTCTTGCCCTAACCGTACTAGGTCTGACTGCCGCGGCCAGCGCGCGGGAGGTCGTCCTGCCCGCCGGCACTCTGCTGCAATGCACACTGAATGAACCCAACTTCTCCTCGGCAACCGTCGACGTCGGGGATCCGGTGCTCTGCCACCTGCGCGGGGTCACCGAATTCGGCCAGCAGGCGTTTCCCCGCGGCAGCTATCTGGTAGGGCATCTGGAAGCCGCGAAAGAGCCGGGGCATTTTGTCGGCAAGGGGTATCTAAAGCTGCAGTTTGATCGCATTGGATTGCCCGGCGGCGATATGCCTCTGGAAGCGAAGGTCATCGGAACGCAGGGCTATAAGGTGGATCGCGAAGGCAGGATCGACGGCAAGGGGCACGCCAAGCGCGACGTAGTGGAGTGGATGCTGCCGCCCTTGTGGCCGTGGAAAGTGATCATGTTGCCGGCGCGGGGTCCACGTCCGCAGCTCAAGGGAGAAACCGTTCTCAGCCTGCGGCTTATGGATGATGTCCAGTTGCCTCAGGTGGCCGCAAGAGGCGGGCCGGGATGGCGTTCCTTCGGCGAGCCGCGGAACCAGTCGTTCCATGAATCTGACGGCCGGGGTGCCAGCCCCGCTCTTGCCATCCGGGGCAGTGTGGCCACCTCGAATACGGAAGTTTCCGCGGAGGTCGAAATTCCACGAGCTTCTTACGCCAGCTTCGTTTCCCCCGATACGAGTTCCGCAGCGGCGCTAACCTCTACCGGCGGGCCGGTGTTCATCCTGAACACGGGCGTGGTTCTGTTGGTCGGTAACTATCAATACCAGAATGGCCGGATCACCTATACGCTGGCCCATGGCGGCGGCGGTGTGGTCGGTATGGACGAAGTAGACTGGACCACGACGACCCGAGTGAACGCTCAGCGTGGCATACGAATGACCCTGCACGGCGGGCATTTGAACTCGGGAGCGTCCGGCCTCTAACCCTTGATCTCTAGAACCTCGACCAGCGTTGATAGCCGCCGGTGAAAGCCGACGGCTTTGTTCTTGGAGTCCAGAGACAAACCTAAGCTTCAATGTACGGTTACTTGAGGAATCGCATGACAAAGAAGGTGAACATCGCCGACAAGTTTGCCAAGATTTCGGAATATTGGAAGCCCTACATTGCCGCCGAACTGAACGGCCAGCACGTGAAACTGGACAAGCTGAAGGGCGAGTTCGTATTTCATCACCACGAGAAGGAAGACGAAATGTTTCTGGTGGTGAAGGGACGCTTCCGCATGGAATTCGTCGACCGGCACGAATGGATCGAAGAGGGTGAGTTTATCATGGTGCCGCGCGGTGTGGAGCACCGTCCGGTTGCGGAGCAGGAATGCTGGATTCTGCTGTTCGAGCCGGCTTCCACTCTAAACACGGGTAACCTCGTCAACGAGCGCACCGTTGCTGAGCTGGAGCGCGTCTAGGAAGGCAGCAAGACGAAGCCGGATGCTATCGCAAGAAGCCGACAAAGAGACGCGGCGGCAAGCCGCCGCGCCCTAACCGATAGGTACCGCATGACCGTTCAGCCCACAAAGCTCGCAGGCGGGTTGGCGGCACTGTTTTTGGTTGCGTAACCCCCCTTGCGAGGTCGTGTAAGCTTGTTGCGCCTCGGATGGGGACGCACTGGGTAACGCTCCTTGGGTTGTGTTGTTCTGCGAGTTGGAGTTTGAGCTGGAGGAACTGGGCTCGATCCCGAAGCTACCCGGCTGGGCCGAAGTGAGATTGTCGGCTTGCCCGGCCTGGGTGAGCGTTGCAGAACTGGTGTTGGCCTGGCTGTTCTCCGGGGTATTAAGCGTCGAGGTTGTGTTTAGCAAGGCTGAGACCCGGTGGCTGTAAAGTTACAGCTGAGGTTGCCGATAGATTAGCTGTCTGCAGGGACTCGCTAAGTACTTGAGAGTCCTCCGCGTAGAGTTGGGCCTCCGCCTGCGTGCTTGCATTGTTGTAGGCGGAGAAAGCGCTGCCATTAATGCCAGAAACAGACATGGGCACTCTCCTCTCTTGCTGGCATCATTATGGCTGCTATCGGCAGTCTGAAGCAGGACTTTCGCTCCGACATGAAGATCGCCAAACTTTGGTGGATTCTAACCACACTCGGTCCATTCCCGAATCCTCAGGAGTAGCCTAGGCGCATGGATATCGTCGTTTATTCCGCCGCTTGGTGTCCCGACTGCCGCGAGGCCAAGCGCTTTCTCGCCAAGCACAACATTCCTTACAAAGACATTGATGTCGAGAACACGCCCGGCGCGATCGATGAAATCGTCAAGCACACCGGCAAACAGGCTATCCCTCAGTTTGTGATTGATGGCGAGTGGGTGCAGCCTTACGTCGCCGGAAAAGGCTTTCTCTACGACAAAATGGCCAAGCGGCTTGGGATCGCGAAGCCCTAGTTTTCACAACCAGTCCGGAATAAAAGCCCGATTCTGCCGCTGGGCAGCGGCGAGCTGCCGTCTTCAAGACACTCTCGGTACCCCCTGTACATCATCTTCCGTACCGTGGAAAACCCTTGCCGGACAGGGGAAGATGACCACTCATGTCCGAACCGGAAATTCCACAGGAGTCGAACGAAGTTAGTGAGAGCTGGCAGCAGACGGTGCAAGCTGTGCTCGGCGTGGCTTTGCTGATTGGCGCGGGCGCAATGTTCCACTACTATGCGCCAACCGCCGCGCAAGGTGTACCGCCCGATGCCCTGCAGAAGCAGGTTGAGCAGCTCACGCAGCAGGTGACGCAGCTCCAGAAAGAGCAGGGCACGCCCGCGCTGGTGCTGAACCGGTACCGGAATTCCATTGGCTACATTTACGGCGTATATCAGGTTGGCTTCGCGAACCAGCCCGCGGCGATCCGGGCCCGCGTGTCGGGCTCCGGATTTCTGGTGGGCGATGGTCTGCTGGCCACGAACCGCCACGTCGCTGAGCCATGGTATGGCGATGGCGAAGCCGAAGGGATGATGCATCGCGGGGCGACGGCCATGCTGGAGAGTCTGGTCGTATTCTTTCCCGGCTCGCCCACGCCAGTGAATTTGACCCCGGGCGCAGTTTCTTCCACCGCCGATCTGGCCGTGCTGCGCATCGAGAACAAAGACGCGGTGCGTGGACTCGCTGTGCTGCCGCTGGCCACAGCGAACGCCTCGCCGGGAGAACTGGTAACGGTGATCGGCTATCCCATGGGGATTGCCGGCATGGTGGCCAAGTCGCCGAGCGGGGTCTACCAGCGGCTCGCGTACCGCCACAACGACATTACCGCGGCCAGCGAACTTGCGGCCCTGTCCCTGATTCGTCCGTCGACCACCTGCGGACATCTGGGCGATGTGGTGGGCGACAAACTGATCTACGACGCTCCCACGGCGCACGGCGGCAGCGGTGGTCCGGTCTTCAATTCTAACGCGGAAGTGATTGGAGTGAATTCAGCCTACATCGACGGCTTTTCCGGTGGCACCCTGGGGTTCTCCGTGGAAGCGTTACGCCCGCTAATCGAGGCTACGGAGAAGAAGCCGTAGAGATCAGCTACTTCAATGCTGAAACATCCAAGCCAGCTTTCCTCGGAAACCATCCTGGCTCCCGCACGTGTTCATCCTGAAAGCGGCGGAGCCGTGCGGCCATCACGCCGCCGCGGCCCAGGTAGCCGACAACCTTTCGATGGTCGGCACGATCAACTACCGGCAGGCGTCCGATGTCGTTGCGCAGCATCTTCGCGGCGGCCTCGGAGACGAGTTCGTCGGGATGCGTAACCACGAGTCGAGTGCTGCCGGCTTCCTGAACGGTCATGGCTCCGGAAGAATCTTTGTCAAAAGCGCGGAGCAGGTCACCGCGCGTGATGATGCCGCTAAGTTTTCCAGCGTCGTCGAGAATCAGCAGAGCCTCGTGGCGAGCAACCGCGGGGTCGTGTTGCGCAATACGCGCAGCCAGCACGCCGACCGTGGTGCCGGCCGAGATAGCAGGCAATTCCTGCTCCATAGTGTCGGCTACTCTGGCTTGCGAAAGGACGTCGGTTTCATAATCCTGATGGACACGCAGTCCGCGGCGCGCCAGTTTCTCCGTCATGATCGAACTGTCGGGCATCAAGAGCATGGCGATGCCGTCGGCGATGACGCTGACCAGCATCAGAGGCAGGACCGAGTTGTAGTCGCGGGTGATTTCAAAGGCGAAGATAATAAACGTAAAAGTGGCGCGCGAGGCCGCAGCAAACACCGCACCCATGGCGACAAGTGCGAAGGCTCCGGGTGAAAGGTGTGCACCAGGCACGAAGTGGTCCGCCACCATCGCGAAAATACCACCCATGGCGGCGCTCCACATGAAGCAGGGCGCCAGCAATCCGCCGGAAGTGCCGGAGCCGAGCGAGACGGCCAGGGCAATGGCCTTGGCCAGCATGACGACCAGTAGGAGCTTCCAGGCGAGCTGGCCGTTGAGAATGTCGCCGATCGTGTCGTAGCCAACGCCGAGCACGCGGGGCACAAAGAATCCGATGATGCCCAGGCCAAGCGCGCCGATGGCAGGCCACCACATCTCGTCAAACGGAAGTTTTTCGAATTGGTCTTCCACCCAGTAAAGCAGTTTGCTGAAGCCCACAGCAGCGAGGCCACAGACCAGTCCCAGCACAAGATAAAAGGGCAGCCCGCGGGGAATGGCGAAGTCCATCGGGCTGACCTGGAACATTGGTCCCAATCCCAGAAGCTGCATGTGGACGGCGGTTGCCAGGGTGCTCGCGATGACGAGCGGTATGAATGAGCGTGACTTGAATTCGAAGAGCAACAGCTCAATGGCGAGAATTACACCGGCGATTGGAGTATTGAAGGTAGCTGACATGCCGGCGGCGGCGCCACACGCGAGCAGCACCTTGCGCTCGACCGCTGTAGTGTGGAAAGCCTGCCCGACCAGCGAACCGATCGCTCCGCCAGTCTGAATGATCGGACCCTCCGCACCGAAGGGACCACCAGTGCCGATTGCAATGGCTGCCGAGATGGGCTTCAGAATGGCCACCCGCGGGGCGATACGGCTGCGGTTGAACAACACCGCTTCCATTGCTTCCGGGATACCGTGGCCTTTGATTTTCGACGTGCCGTACTTGGCCATGACGCCGACAATGAGGCCGCCGATCACCGGTATGAAAATTACGGTCCAGCCGAGGTGGTTGTGCTGCGCGCTGGTGAAGTCGGTCGACCAGCGATGGAAGAAGAAGAGGTTTGTGAACAAGCCGATCAGTTTGTAGAGAGCGAAGGCTACGATCCCGGCCACCAGGCCGATTCCAGCAGCGAGGAACGAGACCAGCAGCATGCGGAAGGGAGCGGGTGGCGCCAAGTCGATTGCCGTGCGAGTGCGGTTTTGGTCCGAGGCGGTGGGCGCGACATCAGTCATAGATGCTTTATGATTTTCCTTTTTCGTGGAGGAAGGCAGGATGCAGGAGCGCCGTATCGCTGCCGTCCCGCATGATGCGGCGAAGAGCGGTCACCAGCTCAGGTCCGGCGGAGCGCAGTTCGTCGTGATGATGAAGCGCAAGTTCGGCCAGAACCTTTTCGCCTTTCGGGGTGAGCGCCAGCAGGACCTCGCGGCGGTCGTCCCGGGCGCGCGCACGATGCACAAATCCTCCCGCTTCCAGCCGGTTCACCAGTTCCACCGCGCTATGGTGGCGGATTTGCATGCGAGTAGCCAATTCGCGAATCCGCGGGCGCACGCCCGGCGGCATGCCCTTGATTGCCAGCATGAGTTGATACTGGCCGCGCTCCAGGCCCGCTTTCTTCACCACCTGCTCGCTGAAATGTAGAAAGCGACGGATCTGATAACGGAACTCCGCCAACGCCTGGTAGTCCGACAAGGTAAGCTTCTTCATGCCAGCCGATTGTATCGTGCCGCGATCCAGCGGCACCCTCACAGTATATCGTAAGACGATATAGCACGTCTTGTCTTCCTGGCCTGTTTCGCCTTCCGAGAATGCCCACGTGGGGACAGCCGCCCTCGGCCGTCCAGTCGAGCGAAGCTCGACGGCTCATCCCAGGACGGCAAACGCAGACCGTATCTCGATCCCTCCGCCGCTGGCCTCTTTTTCCTTCTCCATTTAGAATCCTCTGTCCCACATTCCCGTTCTCGCAGGAGGCGCAACCGCCTTGATTTCACGCTACACCCGCCCGGAGATGGGCCGCATCTGGAGCGACGAAAATCGCTTCCGCACATGGTTGGCCGTGGAAGTCGCCGCCACCGAAACTCTGGCTGAGGTCGGCATGGTCCCCAGGAAGGCGGCCAAAGCGATCCGCGAGCGCGCCGACTTCCGCGTGGAGCGCATCTACGAGATCGAGGCTGAAGTACGCCACGATGTGATCGCCTTCACGACGGCCGTGGCCGAAATCGTAGGCCCCGATGCGCGCTGGTTCCACTACGGCCTCACCTCAAACGACGTGGTTGATACCGCACAGGCTCTCCTGATCAAGCAGGCGTCGGGGCTCATCTCGCAGGATCTGGAACGCCTGGCCGAGGTGCTCGAACGGCGCGCGTGGGAATTCAAAGACACCCCGATGGTGGGGCGCACCCACGGCATTCACGCGGAACCCATCACCTTCGGTTTCAAGCTCGCCAACTGGTATTCGGAGACGCAACGCAACATCGCCCGCTTCAAGGCCGCGGTCGAGGACATGCGCGTGGGCAAGTTTTCCGGGGCCGTCGGAATTTTCGCCCACCTCACCCCGGAAATCGAAGAAAAGATCTGTGCTCGCCTGGGACTAAAGCCGGCGGCAGTGTCCTCGCAAGTGATCCAGCGCGACCGTCACGCTCACTATCTGGGGACCTTGGCCGTGATCGCCTCAACCCTGGATAAGATTGCGACCGAAATCCGGCA
>PLIO01000269.1 GCA_003140075.1 Acidobacteriaceae bacterium
GACGGCGGCGGCCAGCACCAGAAAGATCAAAGTCGTTATTGTTCTGGGCAACGCTTTGGCCGTTCTTATTCTGTTGGTGAAAGGCTTTGTGATTCACTGGGAAACCGGCATGCGCAATCTGGCCGAACAAGACCTGAAGCAAGCGAATGAGCGGCTGGAAGGTCGGACGAGCGAACTGGAAACCCGGACGGCGGAGCTGTTGGCGTCGAACAAAAAGCTGGAAAACCGGACGGCGGAACTGTTGGAAGCGAATGTCGAGATGGAGAGCTTCGCGTATTCCGTAGCTCATGACCTGCGTGCGCCGCTGAGGCACATCGCCGGATATTCCAATGTCCTGACGCAGGATTATGGGCCGCAGCTCGGTGGGGAGGGCCGGCGCTACCTGGGAAAACTTGTGGACGGCGCGCAACGGATGGGACGTCTGGTGGATGACCTGCTGAACTTATCAAAGATCGGGCGGCAGGAACTCGCGCTTGAGGCCACGCCGCTGGAACTGCTGGTACGGCAGGCGGTGGAGGAGCTTGCGCCGGAGGGTCCAGGGCGGGAGATCGAGTGGAGAATCGGAGACCTGTTCATCGCGAAATGCGATCCGGGACTGATGAGGCAGGTGTTTGTGAATCTGCTGTCGAATGCCGTGAAGTACAGCGGAAAGCGGGAGCATGCGGTGATCGAGGTCGGACAAGTGATGCAGAACGGCGAGCGCGTTGTGTTCGTGCGGGACAATGGAGTGGGTTTCGAGATGCAGTATGCGGGCAAGCTGTTCGGTGTTTTTCAGCGGCTGCACAAGGCCGGAGATTTCGAAGGCACAGGTGTCGGTTTGGCGATTGTGCAGCGCATCATTCGGAAACACGGAGGGAGGATTTGGGCAGAGGCGGAGCTCGACAAAGGAGCGACTTTTTTCTTCACTCTGGGAACACCAGAGATTAACCCGGCAACTGAACCAACCCTCACCAGCAAGGAAAAGGCGATGCATGTCTAACGAAGTTGAGATTCTGCTAGTCGAGGACAGTCCTGAGGATGTGGAGCTGACGCTTCGCGCCTTGCGCCGCGCTAAAATCGCCAACGTGATTCACATTGCGGAGGATGGGACGGAGGCCCTAGACTTCATCTTTTGCCGCGGTCCCCACAAGGATCGATCATTCTATCATCCCCCGAAACTGGTTCTGCTGGACTTGAATCTTCCCAAAATCGACGGCCTGGAAGTACTGCGGGCAGTGCGTGCTGACGAGCGAACTAAGGCAATCCCGGTTGTGATTTTCACCATCTCGAAGGAGCAAAGACATTTGATCGAAGGGTATAGCTTGGGAGTGAACGCCTTCGTGCAAAAGCCCGTGGACTTCGAGCAGTTCGGCGAAGCCATCCGGCACATCGGGATGTTTTGGATGCTGGTCAATCAATCCCCTCCGCCGGGAGCGCTTGCGGCACACAAGAGCGCCGCAGGATAACAGACAATTCCATCCCGTGGTCGAGAGTGGCAATTTAAGGGGCAAGAACCGGAACGCAGTCGAAAGATGGGATGATGCATGCCGCACAGAGTTGAGATTTTACTGGTCGACGACAGTCCGGAGGATGTGGAGCTGACGATCCGCGCCTTGCGCAGCAGCAAGATCGTCAACGAGATAAAAGTCGCGGAGGACGGGGCGGAAGCGCTGGACTTTCTCTTTTGCCGCGGCGCGTATAAGGATCGGACGTTCGAGCATCCCCCGAGACTCGTTCTGCTCGATTTGAAACTTCCCAAGGTCGATGGCCTGGAAGTGCTGCGGACGATAAGGGCCGACGAACGAACCAAGGCGATCCCAGTCGTCATTCTCACTTCTTCCAAACAGCAAGGAGATTTGATCGACGGGTACAAGTTAGGAGTGAACGCTTACGTTCAGAAGCCGGTGGACTTCGTGCAGTTCGGGGAGGCCATCCGGCACATCGGGATGTTCTGGGTGCTGATCAATGAAGCGCCTCCGCCGGGAGCGTTCGCGGAAGGCAAGCCCGGGGAAGGCAAGCTCGCCGAAACCAGGGCGCAGGGAGCGTAAAACGGGTTTATGCTGAATGAGTGCTTCGCTCCGCTGCCATCACGGCCGTTGTAACGCAAGCCGCCACTAAAGCGGGTTTCGAGCTGGCGGGGATCGCTCCGGTGGAGGACGCGCCGGAGCTGGAATATTTTCCCCGCTGGATTGCCGACGGGCACGCGGGCGAGATGAAGTATCTGGAAGCGCGCGACGAGCAGGGACGGCTGAAGCGCGCGTCTCTGGCGCATGCCGCGCCGTGGGCGCGCAGCGTGGTGGTTTGCGCGCTCAACTACAACACGGCGCAGCCCTATTCCACCGAGGTGCAAAAAAAAGATGCGGAGCGCGGATGGATTTCGCGCTATGCGTGGGGACAGCAAGATTATCACGACGCGGTGATGCCGCGGCTGCGGCAAGTGGAAGCGGCGATGAGAAACGCATGCGGGTCGGACGAGGTTGTTACTCGCTGCTACGTGGATACGGGTCCGATTGTGGAGCGGGTGGCGGCGAAGTATGCCGGGATCGGCTGGATCGGGAAGAACACCTGCATCATTAATCAGAAGGTGGGCTCGTGGCTGTTTCTGGGCGTGATCCTTACTTCGATCGAACTCGAAACTGGGCTGCCTGCGCCCGATCGCTGCGGATCGTGCACGCGTTGCATCGAGGCTTGCCCGACCGATGCGCTGATTGCCCCGTATCAGATGGATTCGAACAAGTGCATTGCGTATCTCACGATCGAAAAGCGGGGCGCGATTCCTGATGAATTGCGAGCTGGTATGGGGCGGCACGTTTTCGGCTGCGACATTTGCCAGGATGTTTGCCCGTGGAACCGGAGAGCGCCGGCGACTGAGATTGCTGAATTTCAGGCGCGGCCGGAGTTGGTGAATCCGGCGCTCGATTGGCTGGCCGAGATGAGCGCGGAAGAATTCAGCCGCAAGTTTCGCGGGTCGCCGGTGAAGCGGGCGAAGCGCAATGGCTTGCGGCGGAATGCGGCGATTGCTATCGGCAACAGCGGCGAGCGGAAATTCCTTCCGGTGCTCGAAAAGTTGGCGGCGGATGAGGACGAGGTGGTCGCCGAGAGTGCGGCCTGGGCAATCCAAAAGCTGACCTAGCATCGTGTCCCATGAATTCGCCGCATAACGGACCCGCTCTTCTTTGGGAAGTGAGCGGTGCACTGCAGGGCTGAAGAGTGTACGTGAGAACCACTCTTTCGCCCCTTCAGGGCTTATTCCTCTCCCAGTTCCCTACCCACGGCTTACGCCGTGGGCTGCATTCTGACGCCGCTTCGCGGCTGAACGCTGGACTCAATCCCTGCCGGACCGCACGCTAGATCCAGACTGAAAAAATCACAGATCAATCTGGCTAAAATATCTGGAATCAGCGAGTTACAGCCTTCCTGATCTGTCGGAATCTGGGTAAAATATTGAAAGCAAGCAACTTACCCGTAAAATATTTCATTCAAAGGACCTAGGAGATTCTATTTTACCTAAGTACCGTGGAATCAGCGACCCAGCCCGCAAAATATTGCATTTGCTGGAGTTATCTCATTGCTATTCTAATTTCAAAGAGCCAATGCCTGTAGCAATAAGGGTCGCAAGTTTGGGAGTCGAAATCAAGGGAAATACCAAGGGCAATTCCGAATTACCGAATGTCTCCGGGCCTCCCAGCGGCATAGCTCCCCCGTTGCAAAATAGCAGGGGCGGGGAGCCGCGTGGCGTTTCCGCTCAACAGTGGTCCGCCCACTTCTCGCGCAAAGAACGCGCGAG